>DATBHW010000042.1 GCA_036557285.1 Ktedonobacterales bacterium | reverse complement strand
AACCAGAGGATCTGCCACTGACTGCGTGCAACGGGGTCGGAGGCCTTCCGGTAGCGCTGTTCTAAATCAGCCATCGGTAGGTGTTCAGCAAGCGTAAGACGTTTCGGCATACCTCTAGTATATACCAAGATTTGGTATTATACACTGGCGCATCTGGTACCCCTTGTACTCAAGGACACCAGGTGCGCCAGGTTTGTTTTGCAGCGAACGCTCGCGGGGTGCGCCACACCCTTCCCCGCCCGCGCCGCCAGGGACGGCGGCGGTACATGCGGTGTTCAGCAGGATTTGGCATTATGGCTTCAGGAGGCCATGCAGGAAGGCCAGACTGGTCTGTACGCGCGCCATATCAATAGTGCCATCTTGCTGAACGCCAGATGCTTCCAAGGTGATCGAGCCGTGAAAACCCTGCGCGGCCAGTCCCTTGAAGAAACTAGAAAAGTCTATGCTGCCCTCGCCTGGATGCAGGTAGCGCCGGAAGTTATTTGGCCCAAACATCTGCCCATCGTAATCCTTGATATGGACATGGCGAACGCGCCCATCCTGCCAGAGCCAGTCTGTTGCCAGGCTTTCTTCAAGCTGCTGATGGAAAGTCAGAAATTCGGTATCCAATGCTACCAGGCAGCGCCGATCTTGTTCTATGGCGCGGTAGACGTTGCTCAGCGGATCAGCGCGGACACAGGGAATGGTTTCCACCGCCAGTTCTAGCCCGGCGCTGGCGGCAAGGGCCAGGCAGGCGTCGAGCATCCCCAGGTTACGTTCAAGATGCTCATCTGAGTCTGGCAGACCCCAGAGGTGCAGGACGAGCAGCCTGGCCCCAAGCTGAGCGCCAAAGCGACAATTGATCGCCAGTCGCTCCAGCCCTTGCGCGCGTTCTTCCGCCAGGGGACTTCCCAGGGACGGGCCGATGCTTTTTTCTGCGTGGATGATGGGGAAACGCAGGCCAGAGGCCAGCAACTTAGCAGCGACGTGTTCGACTTCTGGATACCAGGCGCGAAAGAACATGATCTCCAGACCATCCACCTCAAGCATGGGTCCATAGTGGATGATGGAACGATAGGCTGTCTGATACGGTTCTCCAGCGATTGCTCCTGTTGAGCAAAAGAGCGGCCATCTTCTCTTCATTTATAGTACCGTCTTGATATACTGCGCTGTCCGGTGAGCAATGCTCATGATGGTCAGCATGGGATTCACGCCGGTGGCTGTCGGGAATGCGCTTGCGTCGGTGACGAAGAGGCCGCGCGCCTCATGCATTTCGTTGTGTTCGTTTATGACGGAGGTCTGCGGGTCTTGCCCCATGCGGCAACTGCCCATCTGGTGATAGGTAATCAGGCCAAAGTAGTTTGGGCGATAGCCGGTAGCTTCTACGCGGCGCAGGAAGTCGGCGCGGCTGCCCGATGCGCCGGGGCGGTAGCTGATCCACTGAGGCGACGGCGCGATGATCTCTTCGACATTGATGGCTTCTAGCACCTGGGTGGCCGCCTCAATCCCTTTGCGCATATGGGCGCGGTCATAAGGAGCCAGGCGATAGTCAATTATCGATTCGCCGCGCTTATCAATCGTCACCTGACCGCTTTCGTGGTCGCGCAGCAAAATGCCCAGGGGGACGATATGCCGATAGCGGCGCATCACGTCTTTATGCTGGCGGCCAGAGGTCCAGGGCATGCTGAGCGAGAGCGTGCCTGGGTGGATGGGTACCCACTCGAATCTGAAGCCGTAGCCGTCCTGAAGGTTGGCGAACTGCTCGGAATACAACGCTTGCAGCGGCCCACCGAATGGCTCAGCGTCCTCGCGCAGCACGCCCCAGACGCCAGTGGCCGGGTGCAGGCGCAGGTAGCGCCCGATGGCCGGATTGGTCAGGCCGGAGCGCAGGAGCAGCGCGGGCGTCTGGAGCGAGCCTGCGGCGGCAACTACGACTTTGGCCCGCACGGTCAGAGCGTGTCGCTCGCCAGAAGGGGTGGTGGCAGTGGCAGCCACGCCAACAGCCTGCCCTTGCTCGATCAAGATGCGGTCAGCGCGGCAGTTGACGATCATCTTCGCGCCTTGCTGATAGGCATCCTGCAAATAGGTGATAAGCGTGGATTGCTTGGCGCTGCGCTGGCAGCCAAACATGCAGTAGCCGCAGCCATGATCCTGTGGGCAGTTGCGTACATCGCGTGGCAGCCTGTCCACGTGCCAGCCGAGTTTTTCCAGGCCCTTGCTCATCAGTTCTTCGTGTCTGGAAGGCTTGCTCTGGTCGCGGTTGACGTTGATGCGCTGGGAGATGGCATCCATACTGTCGTCGTAGTCTCTGGTGGTGAAGGCGGGAAGCTTGTGCTTTGTGGCCCATTCCTCGCGCACGTCGTCGGGAGTGCGGAAGCTGGTGCAGTAGTTGACGACGGTGCCACCACCCAGGCAACTTCCAGCAACGAGCGTTACGCCTTGATCTCTGGTGGTCAGCGCGCCGCCGCCTAGATAGAGTTTCTGATAGCCTGCGCCTTCGTAGTGGATGAAATCGGATTCGTTATAATAACCGCCCATCTCAAGCACGATCACCGCTTTGCCCGCAGCCGCCAATTCGCCCGCTACTACTCCGCCGCCCGCGCCAGAGCCGATCACGACCACATCACAATCCAGGGTGGTAGCGGCGGTGATTTCGGTGGGTTTGATCGGCTTGGGTACGCTGGGAGGCGGGCTGAAAGGGCCAGGATAGTTAATAGCTTTCCAGGCAGGATTTTTGCCGTCTTCGCCAACAGCGGCGTAATAGGTGACAACTGCTGCGCGCTTGAGCGCCGCAAACGCCTGCCGCCGCATCTGCATGCCGCTGGCCGCCCAGCTTCGCAGCACAGCTTCGCGCTGATCCTGGTTGAGTGTGCGAAAGTGCGCAAACTGGCCGGAGAAGAGCAGGTTCACCAGCGGTTTATCCAGCAGGCCAAGCAATTGCCTCAATTGTGCGCGGGCCTCTTCGGGAAGCTGGGCAACAGTTGCGGCGATCAGGTCGGGGACTTTGAGGTCGCTGGCCGATGTCGCGTAGAAGCGATGGGGGTCGTCTTCTGCCTGGATGGCGGGAACAAAGGTATCGCAGATGGCGCGGAGGGTTGCAAATTCGCTTTCGCTAAAGATGGTCTGAGAGGCGGAGGTAAGTTCGGTGGTAGCCATCAAGGAAACTCCTTCCTTAGAACCTGAGCATGAGCATCTGAGCACGTGGATGGCGCAGATTGCATGATAGCCAGGAGCGTGGAGCTGATGGCAGCAGGATATACCCGGCAGGCGTGTCTGTCAATGGAGCGGAGAAGCTGACGAGCGTGGGCCGACGCTACGCCAGCACAGCGAGTGGCGCTACCGACAATAGGCCGCTGCCTGTAGCGCCATTCGCTGTGCCGCTGCTTCCTATTCTTCCGCTACTTCCAGAATAGGAGCCTGTAGCCGTTGGGAGTAGGGAGCGGAAGCCAGACCATTTAAGATGGCCTGGATGACCTGCTGCCCGTGCATGCCAGCCAGCACATGATGCGCTGCCAGCCCACTGGCGACGGCGGTGGCAAACGATGTCCCCGACCACCAGGCCCAGCCAGAGTTGTTTGAGCCGCCAGCGCCAGAATCATCTGCATTGAGCGGCGGATAGGTTGGATTCAGATAGAGGCTATGGACGGCATCGGGTGGGCCAGGTTGATTCGGCGATGTACCCAGATACCAGGCGAGCGTATCGCTGTCGTCGTTCGGCTCTTCGCCGCCAAAGGTGGCAATGCCGCTGCCCCAATGGTCTACATTGGCCTGGTTGGAATATGCGGCGGCTTGTTCGTGGCGGTTCACAGCTGCAACCCCCAGCACGTCCTCATAGCGAGCCGGATAGCGTGGCCCATGTGGCGGATTCTTACCTATCGAGTCGTTGCCAGCGGCGGCAACGATCACGACCCCTTTTTCCACCAGTGAGCGAATGGCAATACGCAGCCCCAGATGCAATTTTTCGAGGGTTTGCAAAGCATCAGCAAAAGGCGGCGCATCGCAGCAGCAGCCAGAGCCAAACCAGATTTGATGGAGTTCCTCCAGGGGTGGCAGCGCGCCCATGCTGAGATTCAACACGATCTGTTGTGTGTCCTGGCGCTGGCCCACTTCGTCGAGAGCATGCAAGAAAACGTTCATATCTCCCGCGCCATAGGGATTCTGGGTGCGCACCAGTTTTATCTCCGCTTGTGGGGCGATGCTGTAAATGATGCCCGCGATGAAGAGGCCATGATCAACCATATTATAGACGAAAGGCCGCCCCAGGTCATCCTGGCCCGCGCCGAACTGGTTGCCAGGCAGCATATAAGTGGGAATGCTCGTATCAATAAGCATCTTGCCTTGATTGAGATCGCCCACAATCTGCTTCAGCAACAGATTGTTTGCGTAATCTGGAACCTGCTGGGCGCGTGTGATGACCGCGTTGTTATCTCCGAGCGCGGTATCCAGAATGATGACGGTAACGTGTCCCGCTGGCTGCTGCTTGTTTTGCTGAACCAGAGCGGCAAAGTGCGGCTGCTTAAAAACCCAGGAGCCGCTGGGAGGGGGCGCGTCTGGGGACCACATCGGTGGCGCGCCTGGTCCAGTGGCTGGCTCTGGAATTTGCCCTGAGCCATATGTCAGCCAGTTCGGCATGGCGGCCAGGACGCGCAGCGCATTTTCTCCAGGGTTGCGCAGGTGCAGGTTCTGGTTGATGTGATCAACCGCTATCTGTACGCTGTCCCTCTGGTCTCCTCGGCGCTGGCGATGAGTGAGCAGGGTATAAAAGACGACAGCAATGCCTGTTGGGCCATTGCCAAAGGAATGAACGCCGGGAAGTCGGTTGGGACGACGCCTGTACTCAGCCTGCCACTGCTCCTCAAGCTCAACTTCCACCAGGGTTTGAGCAGAGGTCCGTCCAATCCGTCCAACCTCTATCCCCACCTGAACATACTTTTGCTCGGTAACTGTTTCTTCCGGCTCTGAGAGATCACGCTTTGCGCCCTGGCGTGAGAGTCGCTGGCCGCCAGCGTAAAAAGGAACAACGCTGATGCCGACTTCGCTGAGCAGCCGTTTCAGGCGGGCGCTGAGGGTTTGTAGCTGCTCCAGCGTTGGCGCCATTGGAGAACGAACCGTCACGGCCAGTTCGTTCGGAATCCAATAGAGCGGCTCAATGATGCGCCCATCGAGGGCTGGGAGAGCGCCTTTAAAAGCTGGATGCGCTGGCGGTCTGGGGCGATTCACCATAAAAGTCCTCCTGATACAAGGAACCTGGTTGCATTCACATAGCGCCGGGGTGTCGGTCTCTGTAAGCCACCTATCAAAGAAAACGATTTGTAAACAGCTATTTGCAGATGAAGGCGCTGCTTAGAGTGCGACGGGGTCGGAGGCGCCGAGCAGGCGGAAGGGCGCCCAGAAATACGGATGCTGCCAGGCAGCCGGGCTTTTGCCAGCACGAGCGTCTGCCAGAAGCGCCTGCTGGGCGCCACGCAGCGCGCCTGCCCGTGACTGCCCGGCCAGAAGCCCTTGATAAAAGCGTTCCATCAATAGAGCGGTGCTGGCATCTTCCACGCGCCAGAGGCTCATCAGAAGCGAGCGCGCTCCGGCGTAAAGAAAGCCGCGCCCCAATCCCAGAAGTTCATCGCCGCCACCGATGACAACCAGCCCGGTTTCGCAGCCGCTCAAGGTAATAAGCTCAGCGGGTAAATCCAGGTTGAAGACATCAATCATACTTAGTTGCCCATCGGCCAGTTGCAGATAGGAGAAGTCGGGCGCGTCGGCGCGATTCTGCCCATGCGCAGCAATGTGGATGATGTTGTAGCTCCCGGCTGCGCCGCTCAATCGCTCAATAGTTGCCTGCTCGTCGAGGAAAGGGCTTGCTCCCAATAAATGTGCGACGCTGTGTGCCTCGTGCAGCGCGTGGGGCAGCAGCCCGCCATGAGAGTGCCCCAGCACCAGAATGTTCCCCTGCCCATCGCTGGTGCGCGGTAGTGCTGCGCGCTGGCTCTCCTGGAGCGCGAGCATGGCAGCAGCGGGCAGATAGGCCACTTCGCACCGCTCGATCAGGTAGCCCACCTCGCTGTGCAGCGCATGAAAGGGCAGCAGATGGAGCAGGCCATAAGGCACGATGATGAGCCGTCCATCGGTTGGTATATGGATTTCAATGGGTTTCAGCAGGAGATCATAGAGTCTGCGGGCAAGGCCCTGGATATTGACGGTGAGCATGGGATCAATGTTTGCCCCGGCGGGCTGGCTCATGAGATGCTGAGCGACCAGATCAACATTGGTACGAAAAAGCGGGAGCATCCGGCTGATCCGATTGGCCGCGCCAGGAACATGCGTTATTTCAGTGCGGCGATGCCGGGCATGAAGGGTAAAGATGAGCAGATCATCGCCTTGAGTGAAGTATTCCAGCAGGACGCTGCCTTCTGGCATCAGGTCAGACAGGTGTTCAATTGAAAGTGGGCTATGGGCCTGATGCCCTCCTTGCCCAGTGGCAAAGAGGGTAAAGCGGGAACTCTCGTGTTGGAGATAAGCCCGCTCTAATAATTCGCTGATGGCCTGCTCGCGGCGGCGCTGCTCGGCCTTCTGCTGATTCAGGAGGGTGTTTTGTTGGGCTTTTTCTGTCTCAATGACATCGGTTGGCGCTCCTCTGGCTGCTGCTGCTTGCTCGGCAAGTGTGGAGCTTTGGACAGTCTTTTCCGTTAGAACTACTTGGGCGCTAGAGACATGCAGTTCCTGGCGCAGCCGTTGCAGTTCTTGCAAGAGGCGCGCTTCTTCGGGATCGCTTGCTTTGAGCCGAATCTCAGAGGAGCGCGTCAGATATTCGCGCAGCACTTGGGATTTCATGCGTTCCAGATACTCCAGCGCCCTGTTGGGGTTGCTGCGCTTCAGCGAGAGGCTGATCAGGGCGCTAAAAACATCTTCTTTGTCGGTCAAGAACGTGCTGCGCTGGTCGCGCACGAGCCAGGTCATCAAGCCTTCAAGTAAGGTGAGCGCGGCCTGATAGTGTTGCTCTGCTGCCTCCAGGTTCCCTTGCCGCTGCATTAATCGGCCAAGCAGGAGTTCACAGCCAAATTCCAGCCAGGGAATGTGAGCCTGCCGGGCTTCCTTCAGGGCTTTATTGCCTAGCTCTGCTGCCAGAACGACATTATCTGATAGTTCGTAGGCCCGCCCCTGGAGCAGATGAGCTTCAGCAATTAAATGTTCCATGTGATGAGCATAGAAGATGCTCATCGCTTCTTTAGCACTTTCGAGGGCCTGGGCTAGCTGGTCTCTTGACTGAATCAAAAGCTCAGCTACCGTGAGTATTGCTAACCCGGCTGAAGGAAGATTGCCAACACTTTCAAACTGCCGACGAGCTTCTTTCAGTGTCAGCAGTGCTGCTTCAGGTTTGTTGCAAGCTGCCTGCGCTCGTGCGAGATAGACAAGCATGGTGCCGAGTTCCGAGGTTTCATCCAACGTCTGACAGAGGGCAACCGCTTCTTCGGCCAGTTTGAGTGCTTCGACTGGGCGATTCAGGCGCAAAAGGCAATGGGCCATATCGGCATTCACAGCAGCGAGGGCGTTGGGAATAGCATGCTGCTGATAATATTCCCTTGCCTGATGGTAGAGATGTAAGGCTGCGCTATATTGGCCCAGACTCGCCCGTAACCAAGCCTGATTAAGATCAGCGGCGGCACCTGCGCGGAGCTGTTGCTGTGCAGCAAAGATGGCGCGAGCTTCCTGAAGACAGGTGATAGCGCCGTGTAAATCGCCCTGCATCTCTAAAACAAATGCTTTGTTTGTGAGCACCCGTGCTTTGCGGCTCAGCATATCGCCCGTTTCCCTGGAACTAATGATCAGCAGAATTCGGTCATAGGCTGCCAGGGCTTCCTGGTAACGCCCAACGCCTGACAAGGCAATTGCCAGATTCGTCTCCAGATCGGCGGCGCGTCCATACTCATCATGGGAGAGAAAAACCTCGCGTGCCCGCTCAACATGTTGAAGGGCTTGCTCAGCCAGGCCAATGCGCGAGGCGCAGAAAAGGTAGCTTATTCTGGTGCGCGCCCAGCCAATTTCATCGCCTGCCTTGAGGAAATCGGCTCCGGCGGTATCGAAGCAGTCGATGGCTTCGCGGTGGTGGCCCTGGAGCATGAGGACGTTGCCGCGCTCCAGCAGGCCCAGCGCACGATGGCGAGGGCTGCCTGTCCAATCAGCGAATGCCAATAGCTGATCGGCAATGATGAGCGACTGTTCCAGGTCGCGGGTCTCCTGGGCCTGGGCTTCGTCTTTGAGGAGTTGGGCGATGGTGTCCAGGTCATCTGCTGCGGGAGCATGCTCTGCGAAATAGCGTGTGATGGCCTCCCCTTGCAAGGGTAACAGGCCAGAGACAAATGTGTGAGCGTTCATTGACGGTTCATCCACTGAGTTCAAGCCCTTCGATGACCAGATCACCCTCTGGCAGCACAATAAGCAGGTCGAAACGGCCAGTGGGGACAGGGCTGAGGACAAAGTTGCCAAGATCGTCAATCTGTTCAGTGGCAAGGGGCGGCTTATCTGGAGCATCTGAAAGGAGCAGATGTATCTCTATGTTGCTGAACGCATCGGGCGGGGCCTCGGCGCGTGAAATCAGGCCAAGCAGCATGGAGCCACTTCCACCTGCTGGCGGAACAGCGCGATGCAGGGAGAGGGAGATCGTATCGAATTGATATTGGCGAGGCCAGCCTTCGTTGCCCTGGCTGCTGCTTCCACGGATGCCTGCCAGCGCCGCGCCTGCCGTGCGGTGCGGCAGCAGCCGCGCTACGAGGCGTTGGCGTGGGGGAAGTGGTTGAAGATTGGCTGCTGGGGATCGCAAGCCTGGTGCAGCTGCTGCCTGTGGGGCTGGACTCAGGAATTGCCGACTGATCTCCAGTTCCTCGGTGCAGTGTGGGCAGCGTTTGAAATGCAGGGCGAGCGTGTGGCGGCGCTTGCCGCGTAGTCGTCCCGCAGCGTAGTCGCTGATCTCCTGGGTAGTGGGGCAGTCCCAACGATAGAGTTTGGAGGTGAGCGCAGACATGAATCGTTGATATGACGCAGCCTGTTTGGCACAGGTCGGGCATTGGGCAAGATGCTGCCTGGCCTCAGCAGTCAAAGCATCGGAGTCTAAGGCAGCAGCGACCAGATCATCCTCATTGAGTATATGGGGGCTAGGACCATCCATTGTCGGGTACTCCTTTTCTCAAAATATGAGGAAGATACAACCCCTCGTAGAATCGCTACCTATGGCTGCCGTGGTGCCGACGGAGGCGCGTATCCTTCCTGGTAGAAAGCGCACTAGCGGCGCGGTGGCTAAACGCGCCCAGGTATCGCGCTCTCTCAGTATTGAGAAGAACGAGCCACTCCCGTTCTTTTTGCATCTGGTTTCTGAATATTATAGATCATCAGCCTCCACCCAGGCGCGCAGGGCGGGATTACGGCGCAAGCGATCAAGGACGTTGCGCGTCAGCCGGTATACCTCTTGCGCGGTAGGAAAATCTTGTGGAGCTATTCGTACCACGTCGCGCGGTTTGAGGTCAAGCACAAAGAGGAGATAGACCAGACGCTGTTCCCGCCGGTCTGGCAGGGCGCGCTCGATGACGGTCCAGAGTTCCTGAACCGACTGGCGCAAAGGTTCATCTACTGCTGTGTCGCTCATATCCTCCAGCGGCCCTTCGCGCGAGCGGGTCTTGAGTTGCCGCATTTCGTCCAGCACGACGCTGTTGAGACAACTACGCAGATAGGCGAGGACGCTTGCCAGTGTCCGAAAGTCAGGGGTGGTGGCCCCAGGAGAGGCAGTTGCCAGCCAGAACTTGCTGAAGGCGGCGCTCACGTAGGCATCTGGTTCTTCTTGATTTCGGAGCCGGCTGGCGCAGGGATGCTGACGCAGCCAGCCCAGCACTGTCCCGCTGAATTGATCGGCAATCAGTTTCCAGGCAAGCTCATCGCGCTGGTGGATGGCGCGTAGAAATAGCTCAAGGCAGTAGCGATCATCAGAAGGAACATGCTGGTGATAGTGCTGCTGCTCGACAGCGCACCGCTGGGCAAGCTGGACAGGGTTCCAGTGGGCCAGATCGTCTTGATCGAGACCTTTGAGCATCAACATATGCCTTCTTTTCTGCTGTGGGGTGCAAGCATAGCCGCTTGATTACAGGACAGAGCCTATCATATTGATACACAGGAGGTCAAGAGATTGTCTGGACGGCGCCCTGGAAGCCTTCACTCTTCGTTATCCTTCGCCTCTGCGCATATCGGCCAGCAGCGCGCCAATCCAGGAGCCGAAGATTCCGCCCAGGACACTGACCAGCAGGAAGGGCAGAGTGAAGCAGCCAAAGAAAAGCGCAGTGCCATTGCCAGCGTCTACCACCTGTACAGCGACGATCAGGAAGAGCGCCGCGCTGCCTAGCAATCCAGCCAGGGCGGCTGAGCCGCGCTTGCCGACCCAGGCGGAGGGTGAGACCAGGCCCGCCCCAAAGCCCAGCAAGAGCGCGGCTTGCATAAAGACAAAGATTTCCTGGGGGGTTGCAGGGGTGTCGTTCATGGGGGCATGCTCGAAGATCAACACCAGCAGCCCGACGCCCACGCCTACCAATCCGGCGGCCAGTGTCCACAACCAGAGCAGCCCCTTTTTCGCGCGGCTGTCTGTTCCTTGCCTTGAGGGTTTCATGGCTCGCTCTCATCTCCCTTCTGACAGGGTATCACGCTCTCTACAAAAGAGGATACCAGGCGCGCGCAACGTCTGGCATCCTTGTTCTGAGTGGTTAGGGTGTAAGCCGCGCAAGGTCGCGGGGGAAGAGTGCAGCCAGCTTGATGTTTGAGACGCCAGTAAGCTGCATCAACAAACGCTCCAGGCCGAAGGCAAACCCTCCATGTGGCGGCATGCCGTAACGGAACGCTTCGATATACGCCTCGAATGGTTCGATGGGCAAATGCGCTGCCTCCAGCGCCGCAATGTAATCGGCGTAGCGATGCAGGCGCTGCCCACCTGTAGCCAGTTCCATGCCCCGGAAGATCAAGTCGAATGAGTTGGAATATTCTGGACGCGATGGGTCTGGATGTGTATAGAATGGGCGTTTGCGCATCGGGTAGCCGATCACATACAGGAAATCGCTGCCGAATTGTTCACGCGCCCATTCGCCAAGTCGGCGCTCGTCCTGGGGCGAAAGGTCGGGTTCGCCACGCACGTCGGCGCCATGACGCTGGTAGATGAGTTCCTGGGCGTCGCTGAAGTGAATGCTGGGAATCTCGACAGGCACAGCGGGCAGCTTCGTCTCCAGTAGGGCTAGCTCGTCAGCATGGCGCTGTGCCAATGTTGTAAAGATGCTCGCCAGCAGGTCGCGTAAAAGCGCCATCACGGTATGATGGCTTTCGATAAAGCCAAACTCCACATCCAGGCTCACATATTCGTTGATATGGCGCGCGGTATCATGTGGCTCTGCGCGAAAGACTGGGCCAACCTCGAAGACGCGCTCGAAGACGCCCACCATGATCTGCTTGTAAAACTGCGGACTTTGTGCCAGATAGGCTGGCCGCCCAAAATAGTCGAGGCAAAAGACGTTTGCGCCGCTTTCGGTGGCGGAGGCAACGATCTTGGGCGTTTGTATCTCGGTAAAGCCTTGCTCTCCCAGGGCAGCCCGGAAGCCAGCCAGGACGCCTGCGCCGAGTTGAAGGATGGCGCGCCGCTCTGGATGGCGGTTTGTGACGACGGCATGGTCGAGGATGGTACTCTGGCTGGCCTTGACGGCGCGCTTGCTGATCGTTACCGGAGGCGCTTCAGTGACCGGCGCGATCAGCTTGATGGACAATTCGTGCAATTCACAGCCGCCAGGAGCCTGCGCATTGCTGACAACCAGCCCTTCGATTGCCAGAACAGTTTCTACGCCTGCCTCTTCTGCCAGGAGCGGCGCTAATTCAGCTTCGCTCTCTGCGACGGCCTGGATGGTCCCCCAGCCGTCACGAATGACGAGAAAGTTCACGGCTCCCAGGCGTCGGAGTGAATGGAGCCAGCCAGCGACAGAAACGCGCTCGCCCTGGTGTGCGCGAGCCTCAGTTGTGCGAATACGCTGCATGCAAATCCCTCCCTGTCTTCAGTGATGTTTGCCTGCCCTGGAGTGATTGGGAAGGGCGTCCTGGGCAGGCCAGGCAGGGCGTTAGACGCCTTCCCGAAGATCGTTGTCACGCATATCGTTGCTCCAGCTCTGTGCGAGCGACAAAAAGCCCTCGTCCGTTTGGAGGACGAGGGCGTACAGCCGTATCGTGGTACCACCACCATTTGCCCCAACGTGGGGCCTCAGCGGTTGATGCTTCTGTTCAAGGGGAAGCAAGAAACCATCGCGCGATAACGGGCGCTGCCGAAGCCAGTTACTATGGCGCAGCTAAGAATGCCTCACAAAACCGGCGGTTGGCCCCACCCCTGCCGCCTGGCAGGACGGCGCTACAACCCCGCCCCTGCTCGTGTGGAGGTTGTGTGAGGCGCTCTAAGCCAGTTCACTGGTTGGCTCAGGGGGGTCATTCGAGAGGAGCAGCGGCGCTGTTCTCAGCCAGGACATCGCTCTCTGAACGCTGTGTAGCCTCCGAACCCGTCCCCATCACAGCCGTTTCTTTCTTGTAATGTGACTCTATCACACCGGCCAACAAAACGTCAAGAAGAAATTACTTGCAAAAAGACGGCAGCAGTGCGGGCGTGGAAACACTGCTGCCGTTTTTGTCTTCTGTTTCATTCCGGTTGGTTCTGGATAGAGATACGCTTCTTACAACTGAGCGCCGGTGGCGCTTCGTCGCCCGGTTGGGCAGGCGTTTCTGCCTCATGCTCGTCTGGTGCGGTGTGTTTGGGCCGCAGCGCAGTACGACATAGATGTCCCTGGCGCGAGGTTGCGCCCCGGTGTCTTATCAGCCGAAGCTCTCATCTATCGGCGTCCGTTGGGCATAGAGCCGCCGGGCGCTTTCCTGCTCCTCACCGACTTGGTGCTTCTCTTTTGCGCTGCGTATAGCACGCCGTTGTGCTTTGCAGGAGGCAAGAGATGAGCGTTGTTCGCACTAAAAAAGATGCGCTACTGGGCCGATATTGTGTTCTTGTGCGTTATGCCCAATCATCGAATGAGAGGGCGGGGGATGCCTGGTGATATTCGGCTGGGATGTCCCATTGCTCTTCTGCCCAGGACGCGCGATGCTGCGCGATGGCTGGGAAGATGGCTCTGGCAACCTCTTCATGGACGCTGATGATGTCGCCATCACCAGCCATGATGACGACAGTTTGCTCTTCAGGGATATGCACGAGCGTTTCATGCCCGCTTGCCTGGCCGCTGACCGCTTTTTGATGGAAGAAGCGAGCGGCGCGGGCGGTATCCCAGAGCATAGGCGCTCCACCCAGGGGCTGACCGGTTCGCCCGTGATAACGGTGCAGCAGAATACGGGGTTCGCGGTTCGGCCCGACGGCGATCAATTGATGGGCAACAATCGTGACGGGTTCTCGCGCGGCCTCTGCGCTCGCTGCTGCGGGGGCAGGCTCTTCTGCTGGCGCTTCCTCTGCCTCAGCGGCAGGTTCGGCTTCAGCGGCGGCTTCTTCCGCTGCGGGCGCTTCGGCCACTGCCTCTGCTTCCTCTGCCTCTGCTGAAGGAACCTCAGCTTCGGCCTCTGCTTCTTGGGCGGCTTCGGTCTGGACCTCGGCCTCCTCTATTGCCTCTTGAGCGGCCTCGGCGACGGCTTCGGCCTCAGCTACCACTGCTGTTTCTTCAGCGATGGCTTCGGCTTCAGCAGTTACCTCGGCTACCTCTTCGGCTTCTTCCTCAGCTTCGACCTCGGCTACTGCTTCGGCTTCTTCCTCAGTTTCGGCTACAGCCTCGGCTGCCTCCTCGACTTCAGCCGCTGCTTCGGCAGACTCGGCTTCCATCTCAGCCGCTGCTTCCGGGGCGGCTTCCGCTTCGGCCTCGGCGTGTGCCTCCTCGGCTGCCTCTATCGCTTCCCTGATTTCTGCGATGGCCTCCTCAAAGACTTCAGCCGCTTCCTCCAGTGTTGCAGCCTCGGCAGCCGCTTCGGTTTCGGAGACAGGAGCTTCGGCCTCCTCAGCCGCAGGAGTTTCTTCAGCCGCCGCAACGGCTTCAGCCTCCTCAGCCGCAGGCGCCTCCTCGGCTGCTTCAGCCGCTTCGGCTTCTGCCGCAGGGGCTTCCGCTTCAACTTCGGCAGCCTCAGCTTCCGCAGGGGCTTCCTCCATAGCAGATACTTCAGCCACTGCTTCGGCAGCTTCCTCAGCCGCTGCTGCTTCTTCGCTCGCTTCGGCGGCTTCAGCTTCCATGCTGGGCGCTTCCGCCTCTGCGGCTGCGCTCTCTGCCTCAGCTACCGCTGCTGCTTCTTCGGCTGCTGGCTCTTCGGCAGCCTGTTCCTCTGTTGCTTCAGCGGCCTCGCTGGGTTCCGCTTCAGCGCCTTCGGGTTCAGCATGGGATTCTTCGTCTGAAGACGCATCGGCGGGCAGTTCGTCCGCGAGTTCCGCTAATGTTTCTGATTGTTCGTCTTCGCCACTTGCAGCGGCGCTGACAACGAGGACGTTGGCTTCAGCTTCATCGGGCGCTTCCTGCTCACCGCTCTCTGCGCTCGCTGCCTCCTCTGCCGTCGCCTCAGGACGATCTATTTCTAGCTGCTCCGCATGCTCCCCAGCCTCATCCACGACCACTTCGGCCTGCCCCTCCGCTCCGCTGTTATCCGCCAGCACGGCTACCTCTATCTTGGTATCCGCTGTGCTTTCCTGTGCATCCTTCTCTGGATTTTTGCTGGCCATTGCCGCATTCCTTTCCTGCGTTGCAGGCAACAGTATGTTCAATAGAGGCGAAGCGTGCCGCGCTCAAGGCGGCGCGTGATCCTTTTCCACGCCCTGACCGCGCGCTGCCCCCCAGGTCCGTCCGAGGCTTGCGCGTCTGCTTCGGGCAAAATCTTAGCAGAGCTACTGAGCAAGCACAAGGGGGTAATTTGGCGGCCAGATTGCGCCCATTTACGGGCAACCGCAAGAAACGCTGGCAATAGTGTCAGTTCTTGCAGTAGAATGAACTGCTAGCGATCACCCGAAGTCATGGACTACAATGCCTTCTGTCAAGGAAAAAAGACAGGCAATTTTTGGTAAAGTGAGGAACAAGCGCAACATGCCAGAGTATACCTACCTTGGACATTCTGTGCGCCGGGTTGATGGGCCAGAAAAGCTCACGGGGCAGACCCGCTATACCGCCGATCTCCCTCTTGATGGGCTGCTGTATGCTCGCCCGATTCTCAGCCCCTATGCGCACGCGCGCATTCGCAGCGTTGATAAGAGCGCCGCGCTGGCGCTCCCTGGCGTCTTTGCTGTGCTGACGGCTGATGACCTGCCGATGACCCGCAGCAGAGAGGATGAATCCTCGCGCCATCGCTCGCCGCTGGCTCATGACTATGTGCTGTTCCGGGGGCAGCCGGTAGCAATGGCCCTGGCTTCTGATCCGGCGGTTGCCCAGGATGCGGCTGATCTGGTGGCTATTGATTACGAGCCGCTGGCCGCTGTGAGTGATCCGCTGGTGGCTATGCTGCCTGGAGCGCCACCTGTGCATCCGCACCTTTCACATGAGGCTGCCGATGCCGAAGCCGGGATGCACGCTGCTGTGGCGCAATCCGAGGACGCGGACGCCGAAAAAGAAGACCTCTCCGTCAATGTTGCTTCTCATCCGCGTTTCAAGCGCGGGGATGTAGAAGAAGGATTCCGCGAGGCTGATGTGGTGCTGGAAGAGACCTATCGCACGAGTATGGTTCATCAGACCTACATAGAACCGCAGGCGGTGGCAGCGGCGATAGACCCGCTGGGCCAGGTGACGGTGTGGGCAAGCACTCAGGCGATGTTTTACGCGCGCTCTGAGGTTGCTGCCGCGCTCAAACTTCCAGAGCATCAAATACGGGTGGTGGCGATGCCGGTAGGTGGTGGTTTTGGCGGCAAGTTTATTCTGCTGGAGCCGCTGGTGGCTGCGCTGGCGGTGGCGGTGCGCAAGCCGGTGCTGCTTAGCTTTACGCGCAGCGACGATTTTCTGGCGGGCAATCCTGCACCACAGAGCATCATTACGATCAAGGCGGGGGCAAAACGCGATGGCACGCTAACGGCGCTTCAGGCTCGGCTGGTCTTTGACGCCGGAGCGTATCCTGGCGCGCCTGCTGGCATCGCGGCTATTATGGTTGGCGGCTATTATCGCTGCCCCAATCTCGACCTGCGCGGGTATGAGGTGCTTACCCATAAGCCAGGATCAGGGGCTTATCGCGCGCCTGGCGCGCCACAAGCGACCTTTGCCATCGAATCACATATGGACGCTCTGGCGCACGCGCTGGGGCTGGACCCGCTGGAGTTTCGCCTGCACAACGCGATTGTCGAGGGCGATAAGCGGCCTGACGGCCCGGCCTTTCCAGCGATTGGCCTGCGCCAATGTCTGGAGAAGGTTGCTGAGCATCCGCTCTGGAAGAATCGCCGCGCCAATGAGACCGACGCGCTGGGCCGCAAGATTGGGGTCGGTGTGGCGGTGGGTGGCTGGCCCGGTGGTCTGGAGCCTGCTTCGGCTGCCTGCCGTATGGATGGTGATGGCACGCTGACCTTGGTGGTGGGGTCGGTGGACCTTACCGGCTCGGATACGACGCTGAAGCTGATTGCCGCTGAAATCCTGAACCAGTCTCCTGAATCAATTCGCCTGGTGCATGCCGATACCGACGCCTCCCCGTTTATGGGGGCAACGGGCGGCAGCAAAGTGACCTATACGCTTGGGGCTGCTGTCAAACAGGCCGCCGAAGATGCTCGCCGCCAGATTCTGGACATTGCCGCAGACAGGCTGGAAGCCGCGACGGGCGATCTAGAACTGCTGCCAGGGCGTGTTCAGGTGCGCGGCGCGGCTGCGCGGGGCATCGATCTCAGCGATATTGCTACCCAGACGATGAGCTTTGGCGCACGTTATGAGCCGGTCTTTGGACGTGGCTCGGTGGCGATCACAGGTGGCGCGCCGATGTTCACAGCGCATGTAGCACGGGTGGCGGTGGACTCTGAGACTGGGCAGGCATCGGTGCTGGAGTATGCGGCGGCGCAGGATGTCGGCTTTGCTATCAACCCTGCCGAAGTGGAGGGGCAGATGATGGGCGGGATTGTGCAGGGGTTGGGCTGGGCGCTCTACGAGCAGATGCTCTACGATCAGCAGGGCCAGTTATTGAACAGCAGCTTCATGGAATATGCCATTCCGGGCGCGAGAGTTGCGCCGAAGATTGATACGATGCTGGTTGAGGTGGCTTCGTCGAATGGTCCCTTTGGGGCGAAGGGCGTTGGCGAGCCACCAGTCATTCCGGGGGCTGCTGTGATTGCCAACGCTATTGCCAATGCCACTGGCGCGCGGGTGACGCAGATTCCGATGACACCGGAGCGCGTTTTCCAGGCGCTTCATAACGGCAGCGGCAATACAAGCGGCAATATATGATTCTGTAAATCTGCATGCGGCATGGGCAGCGCGCTCACCAGTTGCAGCGCCACCTTTCAGGTAGCAAATCGCCTGAAAGGTGGCGCTGCAACTGGTATCCTACTTCTAGCGGCCAGGCGTGACGCCGCGCGCGAAGGCTCGGGCATTTTCCCAGACATCGTTCAGGGAATAGCTGCCTTTATGGATATAAGTAAAGTAGAGTGAATCCAGGGCCATGCGGCGCATATCATGGGTGGCAAGCGCGGAGAGTTTCCAGGTGCGGCGCTCGCGCTCGATGACGGCTTGTGTGTAGGCAATAAGGGGGTCGCCAGGGAAGACATCCGCGCGCAGCCATGCCCAGGTGCGCGCTACCCGGCGGGCGCCGGCTTCGCTGTAGTATCCATTCATGCCCGCGCAGGTGCGGGCCACGCTGGTGGCAAGTATATCCAATTGCGAGAGTGGCAATTGCCAGCCAAAGGCGGCATATTCTGACTGGATGATGGCCTGAAGTCGCGCGAATTGTCGCTCTGTGAGACGAAAAGCCGAACCAGCACGCGGCATTGTTTTCTCCTCTTGCCCCTCCAGACTCAATCCTTGCCGACCAACCCTCAACCCTTATTCGGTGCCAGCATCCTAGCATATCACTATCAGGCCGTCAAGGGGCTTCTCGAAGCTTGGGAGTGGCTAATTAAGTAGAGGCAAGCGTCCGCAATAGGCTGGATGGGACAGATACAGGCGTTGGCGGTGATTGTAGTAGTACACAAAGAAACGCACCGCGCGTTGGAGCGCCGCCAGGGACCGACTAAAACGGGGGTGGCGAAAGGGAAGGAGCAATGTTAGAATAGGGGCATGAAACAGCCAAAGTGAGGATGAGGTATGACCGCTTCGTTGCCATCAGAGGCGTTTCCTGGTCGGCTGCTGGGGGAGCAAGATCGGGCGACGTTTTATTTTGAGGCCGGGCCGCTGGACGGCCAGCCGGTCTTGTTCGTGCATGGGTTTGGGGGGACGGCGCGTAATTTTACGCTGAATATTGGGCCGCTGGAGCAGGCGGGCTTTCGCGTGGTTGCGCCTGAATTATGGGGCATGGGCCGCTCGGCAAAGCCGCATGGGCGCTATAGCCTGGACCGCTGGGTGGACCAATTGATCGGCCTGATGGATAGCCTGGGCATGCAGCAGACTTTTGTAGTGGGGCATTCGATGGGCGGCGCGGTTGCGGTGCGGCTGGCGCGCCGCTGCCCGGAGCGCGTGGCAAAGCTGGTGTTGGTGGCGCCGCTGGGTTTTGGAGCGAAGCGCGATGTGCGCCTGATGCGCCTTGCGACTCTCCCAGGAATGGCCCTGATTGTCGCCGGTTTGCGCTTTCGCCGCCCCAGGCCAGAGGGAGTGAAGCTGCCCTGGCGCCGTGTTTTGACGCCATCCGGCTTCTCGGCTGCGCTTGCTCGCTATCGCTTTCAGCCACCTACGCGAGAGGAGCTGATCGAACGCGCCAACTGGCGCTTCGCCGGACGGGCCAGCCCGGAGGGCGCGCTGGCCTGGGCCGATAGCGCGCATCTGCTGTTTCAGCAGCAAAACATGGTGCGGGGTCTGGTGCGAACGGGCCGCGCCGTTGTGGGTTTGATCGGCGGGACCGATCAGCGGGTGCGCAAAGATTACGCGGAACTGAAGCTGCCGACACTGGCGATCTGGGGCGAAGAGGATAGGACGGTACCAACGCAGGATTCGGAGACGCTGCGGGCGCTGCGCGCCGACGCGCGGCTGGAGGTGTATGCTCAGTGCGGGCATCATCCCTATTTAGAGGCGACTGATCAGTTTAACGAGATGTTAATAGCCTTTTTGGGGAGCCATGAAACTTCCTGAAATAACCTTACCTTCGGCGCTGAAGCCCCGGCTGGCAGCGGGCCACCCCTGGGTGTATCGCAATCAGATTGACGCGCCTCCCTCGCTGCCTTCTGGCGCGTGGGTGCGCGTGCGCTGCGGGGGCTTCAGCGCCTATGGCCTCTGGGATGCCAGAAGCCAGATTGCGCTGCGCCTTTTTTCGCCGCGCCAAGTGCCTGATGCTGCGTGGCTGCGCGGGCGGGTGCAGCGCGCCTGGGAACTGCGCGCGCCGCTGCGCGAGCAGCGAATCAGCGCCTATCGCTGGATATTTGGCGAGGCCGATGGGCTGCCCGGCGTGACGGTTGATCTGTATGGCGCGTTCGCGGCCCTGCATACCTATTGTGAGAGCGCGGAGGCGCTGCTGCCCTGGCTGACCGATGGGCTGCGAGCGGCGGCTCCGCTGCGGGGGATTGTGCTGCGGAGGAAAGCGCCTGCCGCCGCAGGTGCAAGCGCGGAGGATGAGCCAGAAGCAGTGGGCAAGATCGAGCGGCTGTGGGGCGCGCTGCCCCCACGCGATCTGATCGTTGAGGAGCATGGGCTGCGCTTCCATGCCAACCTGTTTGTTGGGCAGAAGACGGGCCTCTTTCTGGACCATCGTGAGAACCGACGCTTTTTAGAAGGCTGGTGCGCGGGGCGAACGGTGTTGAACTGCTTCTCGTATACCGGCGCGTTTTCGCTGTACGCGGCGCGCGGCGGGGCAAGCGCCATCACGAGCTGCGATGTTGCCTCGGCCAGCGCCAGCGAAGCAGCGGCCAACTTTGCCCTTAATGGCTTTGATCCCGACAGCTACGAGTTTCTGGTAGAGGATTGCTTTGCCCTGCTGGCGCGCTTTGCCCGCGAGGGGCGGCTGTTTGATCTGGTGATTCTGGACCCGCCGAGCTTCGCGCACAGCAAGAAGCATCTGCACGCGGCATTGCGCGGCTATATCCGCCTGCATCAGTTGGCGCTGCGCTGCGTGCGGCCAGGGGGGCTGCTGGCGGCGGCAAGCTGCACGAGTTACGTATCGCCTGATATGTTCAAGGAGACGCTGAGCCAGGCGGCGGCCAGCCTGGGCAGGCGCTTCCTGATTTTGCACGAAGCGGGGCAGCCGCTCGATCATCCTGTTCCGGCGCATTTCCCGGAGGGCCGCTATCTCAAGTTTGTGCTTGGTACAGCAGAGGAGGTTTGAGCGCGGTTGATCTGGGCGCTCGTCTGTTGCTATCATCTAGGATGAATCTGCTGAAATCCTGACGCTAATCTATCCCTGACGCTAAAAGGAGCGATAACGTTTGAGCAGTGCTGAAACGCCGATTGAGCAGCCATTTTTGAGTCGTAAGTATGGGGCGACTGAAATCTTTCTGATTCGTCATGGGGACGCCTTGCCAGCGGGCGACGAGATTGTGCCGGGGGGGACGTATGACGAGCAGCCGCTAAGCAGCCTTGGTCGGCAGCAGGCTGAGGCGCTGGCTGCCCGGCTGAAGGAGACGCCCTTCGATGCGATCTACAGCAGCCCTTATCGCCGGGCGCGCGAAACCGCCGAGGCGCTGGCGCGGGCGCAGGGTCTGGAGGTAGGGATTGAGCCGGAGGTGCGCGAGATTCGCCTGGGCAAGATTGGAGATGGGTTGCCTCAAGGGGTGTCGCCGGATGCCTACGCGGCTGCTCTGCGCGAGCGGTTGAATACAATTGTGCGCATGGTGGCGCGCTCTGGCTACTGGTCTTCGATTCCGGGGAGCGAGCCGGGCAGTGAGTTCCGCGCGCGGGTGCTGGCGGCGATTGATGGCCTGGCGGCGCGCCACGTGGGGCAGCGCCTCGCTGTCTTTTCGCATGGCGGTGTGATTAACACCTACCTCGCTGTGACACTGGGGCTGGAGCGCGATTTCTTTTTCCCGGTGGTTAATACCTCGGTGAATGTGGTGCGTGTGAAGGATGGCATGCGTGTGCTGCTGGGGCTGAATGACATCTGCCATCTGCGCGACGCTGGATTAGTACGGCTGGCAGATTAGCAACGCCGCCTCTGACGTCGGCGCTGCACGCAGGCGACACAGACTAAAAGGCGAATTTTTTTTGGGAGGCGCATTGATGGCTGATCCTGAAATAAACGTCGTAACCGGAGCGTTTAGCTTCACCGGCAAATATCTGACAGAACGCCTGCTGGCAAAGGGCAAGCGGGTTCGCACGCTGACCGGCCACCCCCATAGCCCCAACCCGTTTGGCGATCAGGTGACCTCGTTCCCCTATCACTTTGATGACTTTGGCGCGCTGGTGAAAAGCCTGGAAGGGGCCAGCACGTTTTATATCAGCTACTGGATTCGTTTTGCGCATGGGCCGATGACGTTTGATCGCGCTGTCGAGAATACCTGGACGCTCTTTCGGGCGGCCAAAGAGGCTGGCGTGCGCCGCGTGGTCTATATCAGCATCTCCAATCCTTCAGAGGATTCTTCCCTGCCCTATTTCAAGGGCAAGGCCGGGCTGGAGCGCGCGCTGATGGAGTCGGGGCTGTCCTACGCGATTCTGCGGCCAACGGTGCTGTTTGGGCCGGAGGGGATTTTGATCAACAATATCGCCTGGCTGGTGCGACGTTTCCCACTGTTTGCTATTATGGGGGCAGGCGATTATCAGCTTCAGCCTATTTACGTAGAAGACCTGGCTGATCTGATGGTGAAGGTTGGCGAGCAGCAAGAACCGGTGCTGATGGACGCTGTTGGCCCGGAGACCTATCGCTTTGATGATCTGGTGCGCCTGGTGGCGCGAACATTGCATCGCAAGGCCAGGCTCGTGTACATCAGCCCTGGGCTGATGCTGGCGATCAGCAAAGTGATGGGTTTGCTGCTGGGCGATGTGATTTTGACACGCGATGAGATCAGGGGGCTGATGGCGAATCTGCTCATTTCTGCCCAGCCTCCAACTGCGCCGACGCGCCTGAGCGATTGGTTGGCGGCGCACGCGGATGAAGTGGGGGCGAAATATGCCTCCGAGTTGCGCCGTCACTATCGCTGATCGCGCTCGCTTGCCGTTTCTGAAAGCTTGCCGGGCCGAGGCAAGCGGCCCTTCTTAGAGCGCCTCACACACCCTCCGCACGAGCAGGGGCGGGGTTGGAGCGCCGTCCTTCCAGGCGGCAGGGGTGGGGCCACCCGTCGGTTGTGTGAGGCATTCTTAGAGGGAGGAAAAGTATGCGCCTCTACTTTCTGCACTGCGGTTCGCTTGATCTGGAGACAAGTGTTATCATGCCGGGTTCCCCAAAAGGGGATCGTCTCCGGCTGCCAGTTCCGGCAATGCTGCTGGAAGTGGATGGGAAGCATATTCTCATTGATACCGGGCTGCCGGATTATTGCGTGGACAACCCGCGCGCGTTGGCCGATGAAGGCGAGGCAAACCCGCCAGAGATGGCTCCCGATATGGGCCAGCATCAAACCATCCCTGGGCAACTGGCGCTGCTTGGTCTGAAGCCAGGCGATCTGGATATGGTGGTCAACAGCCATCTGCACTTCGATCACTGCGGCGGCAATCAGCATATAACCCATCGCCCCATCCTGGTTGATGCGCGGGAATTGGAGACCGCGCGCACTTCTGAAGGCTATCTGCCGGTTTTCGAGGGGCCAGGCGTGCAGTTTCAGACGTTTGGCGGCGATTACGAGTTGGCTCCGAATGTGCGGCTGCTGGCAACGCCTGGGCATACGCCGGGCCATCACTCGCTCCTGGTGCGGCTGCCGGAAAGCGGGCCGCTGCTGCTGACGGTGGATGCGGTGTATACAGAGGCGCTCTGGCTGAGAGACGCGCTGGGAGCCTGCGCCAATAAAGAGGACGCGCGCCAGAGTATGAACCGGCTGCGGCAGCTTGCGCAGGAGACGGGCGCAAAAGTGATCTTCGGCCATGATCCGGGGCAGTGGGCAACGCTGCGGCACGCGCCGGAATATTATGAATAATACTTCGACGCCTATAGGAGAAGAGGAGCATTTCCGCTTGTCCTGCGCCTTCTCAGCTGCAAAAAGAGAAAGGGCGGTTCCCCGCATTGAGGATCGGATGGTCTCCTGATTGAGAGTCTGAAACGAAGAGGGAAGGAAACCGATGGATTTTTATGCCTTGATTGAAGAATGGTCAGACCCCGACGAGAGCATCGTTTTCTTTCGTGAATTACCTGGTTGTTTCGTCAGCGCAGCAACGACCCAGGAGGCGATTCAGCAAGCGCCAGAAGCCATCGCAGACTATGCCCGCTGGTTAAAGCAGAACCAACTCTGCTTCCTTGAAGGGGCTGTCTCCTTGAGAAATGTCGTAGTCAAGGAAATCCTGCGTGCGAACCCGGCTGGACCACGGTTCGAATCCGACCTGCCCGCGCCAACCGATCAGGAGATGGAGACCGCCTTACAGGTCGCCGCAATTGCCCGTGCCCTGCTCGCCCACCTGTACAACGTGGTTGTGCCTGCTCAAAGAAACTGCGCGCCCAAGCCTGGTGAATGGTCGCTGACGGACCACCTTGAGCATATACTCAAAGCTGAGGCGCACTATGTCGGCTGTCTCTCCGAGCAGGCGCCGGAAGCACTGCTGCCTGTTCCCGAGGAAGAGCTTTCCCTCAGGCTGATCGAGAATGGGAGAACCTACGAGACTGTGCTGCGTGGACTGACGCCTTTCCAACGCGCTCGTATCTACATCCAGGGGGAAGCCGAGTGGACCGCAGCCAAGACGCTCCGGCGCATGACCAAGCATTTGCGCGAACATTATCCCTGGATGCAGGAGGTTGCGAGCCAGGTCGCCCCGAACAGTCACTTATCATAGAGATAGCTCTCATCGCACTATCGTGCCTACAACGGAGCCTGTAGTTATTATGCCCGAACCACACATCACTTCTACAGGGCGCTCATCAGTTTTTCCCCGAACGCTGGCGGATCGCTCTTCTCAATCTTGAGACCCTTCGCGCCATGCCACGAGAGGAAGTCGCGCATGGCGGTGGCGACCCCGGCGACAAGCTCATCATCCAGCTCGATGCCCGGCTCAAGGTAGAGGGCATTCAAATGCAGCACCCCCGATTTGCGATCCAGCTTCGGATCGAAGCGCCCCACCAGCCGATTCTTGTGCAGGATCGGGAAGCAGAAGTACCCATAGACACGATCCGTAGCAGGCTTGTAGCATTCCAGCACCTGCTTGAAGCCCCACAGCCTTTGATCCCGTTCCCACGCCCAGAACAGGGAATCGAAGGGGGCGAGAAAGGTGGTGCGCTCCGCTTTGAGATCGCCCTCGGCAGCACGCTGAAGCAGCGGCAGGTTGTCGTGATGCACCATCCACGTTTTGACGCCGTTTATTGACTCACCCTGAATCCCGACCAGCACGCCTTCCTCGATGAGCGTCCTGACAATTGATCTGGCAGGCGTAGCCATCATGTGAGCGTACCAGGTAAGGTGACGCGGCTCGAACACACCCAGCGCCTTCGCCGCCTGCTCCAGACAGAAGCGGCGCGCTTCGTCGGGGGCGACAGGCGTGGTATCAACCCACTCCGGCAGGACACGTTCTTTGACATCGTACACGCGCTGGAAGTTCACCCGATCTGCCACCATCAGATCACCATAGGCGAACAACACCTCCAGCGCCATCTTCGGGGGCTTCCAGTCATACCACGCTCCGCGCTGCGGACCGTTATACTCGAAATCCGCAACGCGCAGCCCACCCTCCGAACGGATGCGCTCCAATGTCTGAGCGGCCAGATCGCGGTTGCCATTTTTGTTCAGCCACTCGCTATGGCTGGAACTGATCCGCCACCTATGGTAGCGATAATGTTCCAGCGAGATGATGCTGGCGGCATGGCCCCACCCTTCGTAGAGTCTGCGCTGCTCGGCGGTGTAGATCAACTTGTGGAGGTTGCCAATGCCATACGATCCGAAGCGCGCCCACAGCGTGATGTAATGAGCGCGGTTGACCACATGCAGCGTATCAATCTGCACATAGCCGAGCGCCGTCACCAGATCGACGATGTTGTCGGGAGTGGGGGCAGGCGATGCCCCATTGGGCATCGTGAGGAGCTGGGTATGCAGCACCATCGCTCTGAGGGCGGAAAGTGGGTAGATCGTGCCGGAAGCTTTTTTCACCATGAAAGTCCTTGTCTCAGTCTCGGTCACCCTTCGCTCGCGCGACCCAGTCGAGCGCCTCGTCCGGGATGCCGTGCTGTCCAAGAAAGAGGCTCAGTTGGGCCGCATGTTCCTGGACGTGGCGCATAGTGTACAACAGAAGCTCGAAAAAGCTCATCGGCTTCCACCATCTCCAGGGGAAAGCAACCTGACGGCGAGCTTGCTCGTCTGACAACGAGCGCAGCGTGGCCTGGCACTTCTGGCGCAGTTTCACCAGATAGTTGTGCAGCTCCTCCCTGGTGTAGGGCTGTTCGGGAAGGCCACCTGCTGGCCCAAACTCATCCTGGGTGAAGGGAGTGGGGGGAGCGAAGCCTTCCAGGGAGCCGGTGAGATACAAGTCGAGCCAGAAGAGAGTGTGATGGGTGAGCGACCAGAAGGCGGCGTCTTCCGAGGGCTGTGGCGGGTCGGAGTGGTCGCTCCAAAGGTGTGCAGTCCACAGCGTGCTGGGGCAGGCGAGCAGGGCGTTTTCGAGCATATCAATCGTCGCGCCGAACTGCTGCCAAAGGGCGGTTCTCCACAAGGGGTCCATCAATACACCTCCAAGAGTCATGGCGCTATCGCTGAACAGAAGATCATGGACAACGGATCAGGTATAGGTGCTGTGCTTCGACCGAGGTGGTCATCTTACCACGGTAGAGGTCGGGGGCGGGCGCCACGAAGCCCGCCTGCGCGAGTCGGTCGCAGACCTGCCGAAACGGTTCTGTCAGTCTCCCACCGAGAGGCCAACAGGTGTTCCAAGAGGGATTCTGCCCAGGTCCACCAAATCCGGTAAAAAAAACCACGCGCGTCGCTCGGAGTGCTGACGTGTCTTTCGAGCAGCAGAAAGCAGGCTCCCGCTTCCCACATTGCCAAACAGGCTCTTGCAAGGTGTTTTAATATGTGCAGGAAGTATTAAATTATGAGCAAGAACCGTTAATTCTAACAGCCCTTTAGAGAGGGGCAGGGAGATGGCGATTACGAAAGATCAGACGGGCAAGCTCAGCGCCCAGGTGTACGCGCTGGTGCGGGCGTGCCCCAAGGGGCGCGTGACGACGTATGGCTGGCTGGCGGGTGCGGTGGGCTATCCGCGCGGGGCGCGGATGATTGGCTGGATTATGAGCGCGACTCCGGCAAACCTGAATGTTCCCGCCCATCGCGTGATTAGTAAAGAGGGTGTCTTGACTGGCAGCAAGGCATTTGGCGCGAAAGACCGCATGCGCACCCTGCTGGAGGAGGATGGGGTGAGCTTTGAGCCGGATGGGCGCGTGGATATGAAGCGATTTGGCTGGGATCCCAGGCTTGATCTGAATCCAGATGAGCTTCGAGAGGTGCTGGACAGCGCGCAGACGCTGCGGGTGAACCCACCCGATACCCTGCTGCGCCTGCTGAACGATGATCCGGCCTCGCCGTTTAAGCTGAGCGATCCGTTGTGAATGGCGAAATCTGGCCGCCAGGGACGGCGGCGCTGCAAGTAGTGCGCTCCAGCGCCTCATCAGGGCAGGGCCAGGATGAACCAGGTGCTCTGAATGTTCAGAAACGCCTGTGTCAGTTCCTGCTGCTGCGTATCAAAGACCAGGAGCGCGTTGATGGCGTTAAGATACAGGTTTCGGCCATCCCCGCCGAGGGTCAGCCCGTCGTAGAATGAACCCTTGAGCCAGCGCCCAACAACCTGGCCGGTCTGAGTATCAATCTTCAACACGCCCAGGCCGGTCTCCTGCTCACTTCTGCTCCACGAACCATCTGAATTGAACTGCGGCGAGGAGCTTGAGCCGCTCAGGTAAATCCAGCGGCCATCTGGCGAGACAGCGCCCACTTCCTTTCGCCCATTGTATGGTTTCCACCCTTTATAGGGTTGTACCCCTATCTGCGGCTGCAAGGTCAGTGGATTGCTGCCCATTGCTGGGGCGATCTGCGGTGAGAACAACGCCGAAAAAGCTGCCAGCGCCGCGCCGCTCTGCGCTGGCAAACTGAGAGCAGGCAGCGCCTGGCCTGCATCGTGGATGGGGATGTCTGGACTGGCCTTCATTTGTGCCAGATCAATGACGAGCAGCATATCTTTGTTGGGGTCTGCTGCCTGGGCATGAACGAGATAGAGCTTGTTTTGCTGCGGCGCAAATATCACGGCAGGCCGATACCATTGATAGATTGTGTCGCCAGGTCGGTACGTGTAGTGCTCATCGCCAAGCGGCGGCTCTGCGCCAGTAGCAATGGAAGGCAACTGGAGGATGTGCGGACTGCCAGTGCCGTTGGCTTGCAGAGGCACAGCGGCAAGCTGCGGGGGATTGGTTGCCGCGCTAAAGAGGTAAGCTGTTTTGCCATCAGCCGAGAGCGCGAATGAGCCATCACCGATCAGCCCATTGCCTGGCACAAACGGCAGCGGCTCACTCCAGCCGAGCTTGAGGGTATCGGTCCCACGAGCATAGGTGTAATACTGTAATATCGCTTGTATGGGCGTTTGTAAGTAATCTTCGATGACCGCGTAGACGCCCGTGCCGTTGGAAGTGATTGCCAGGCTCTGAAGGCTCTCAGTTGATGCTATTCGCAGAGGCAGTTTCGCGCCCAGTTTCCAGGGATCTATCCCGACCATCTGAATAGAAATGGGGTCGGTGGCCGGGTTAGGAATAATGCCCAGCGCCAGGGTGAGACGGTCTGCGGAGAGCGAGGCCAGCAGGGCATTGCCTACCGGCAATGGGTCCACCCCGAAGAGCGGCTCACCCGTTGACGGGTTGATGACTTTCAGCGTTGGAGGGGTCTGAGAGTAATCCATCACGATCAGGCCACAGGCCGGGAAAATGCCGTTAACGCCTTTCGCTATTTCGTTGCTACAGGGGTTGTAAGCGATGACCGTCTGCTGCGTCGGCTGGTTGATGGTCTGGTTATGGGTATGAGACGCGCGGCTCAGCATCAAAAGCCAGAAGCCGCCGATCAAGCCAACCAGGATGACGGCTGCGGCCAGGCTGCTCAGCACTTTGACAAGGCGCTGGTTGGCGCGGCGCCGCTGTGGGCCAATGGCGATAGGTTGCTCTGAACTAGAAAAGCCGGTGTCTTCTGGCTTTTTGCCCGCTGCGCCTGCTCCGAAGAACGTGGGGAGATGCGGCGCATAGCTATTTGTGCTGGGAGGCTGCTTCCCGTTCAGTGCTTTGGAGGGGGCGGTTTCGAGCAGCGCCAGTTGGGGCATTGAACCCGCCAGCGCACGATATTCCTGAAAGCGCGCCCGGCAGGCTGCGCAGGCGCTCACCTGCGTCTCCAGTCTGGTTTGTTCTTCCGCTGAGAGAAGCTGCATGGCTCCCAGCGTGAGTAATTCATCGCTATGTTCACATATCGTCGAGGACATGAATGCCTCGCTTTCTGGTGCTTCAGACTTGCTCAGGGAATGGTCCAGGCGCGCTTATCCACTGCCGCTCACGCTTTCTTGCTTGAAGGTCTGACGCAGCAGCGCCAGACCCCGAAAGAGCCGCATACGTACCGCGCCAGTGGTGAGGCTCAACTGATCTGCTACCTCTGGTACAGTAAAGCCCAGGCTGAGATGCAGCAGCAAGCAGGAGCGATACTCCACCGGAACCTGGCGAAGCGCCTGCCGGAGCGTTTCTATTTCTGCCAGCCGCTCCTCAAATCCGCTTTCCGGGGCGTGCAGCGCATCGCCAGGGAGAGCGGCTCGCTCTCGATTAATGGTTCGGTTTTCGCTGGCCCCATTGAGCCAGTCTAATGAGACCCAGTTGATCAGCCGACGGTGGCGTAACCAGGAGCGCCCGCGATTAGTTGCCACGCGAAAGAGCCAGGCCCGAAAATACATTGTGTCGCGCAGCTTTGGCAGGCCAGTCCATGCTTGCCAGAAGACATCCTGGGTCAAATCGCGCGCCTGCTCATCATCACCGATCAGGTGCGCGAGGTAAAGCCGTACAGGTGTCTGGAAGCGTGTCACCAGCGCCTCAAAAGCCGCGTGGTCGCCTGCCCGCGCCTGCTCGACCAGGGCTGAGAGGTCTCCCGCGTTCTGGTATGTTTCATCAGCCGGTGGTTGTGTCGGCTCTGGCTGTTTGTCGGATGCCTCTTCCCTGGCTGATGTGTGCGCCATACGCAGCCGTTCTTTCTTTGCCATCGGTTACGTTCCCTCCGGCAGCATCATGAAGGGGGCTGTCGCTTGATTGGCCGGATCAGCCTACCAGCGCGCTTCATGATGGAGTACACATGTGTGTTCTGCTTCTTTAGACGCGCCATGTCGCTGAGCTATCACGCGAAAGCCGGGTCAAGGAGAACCCTGTAGCGCCGCCGTCTCGGCGGCCACCCGCCGCGCCTGGGCAAACGCTCGCTCTAAGGGGCCACGTTCCGCCAGGCCAACGTTGAGCCGCCGAGACGGCGGCGCTACACTCAACTGGCGCTCGTCAGGCGGGGGCGCTGTGGGGAATGAGCAGATCATAGAGGCGCTGCTGGCGGGCGATGGCCGCGCGATAACGCTCCTGGCGCTCAGGATTCGGCTGATAAATGGCTCCATCGGCAGCCGGTACCGTCTCAATAGCGGGCATAGCGCCCAGGGTTTCCAGCGCCAGCAGCGCAGCGCCCCGGCTGGTAGCTTCCGGCTCAGCCGAAGCGACGACGGGCCGCCCCAGCACGTCCGCAAAAATCTGCATCCAGGCCGAGGAGTGAAGCAGCCCGCCGCCGCTGGCGATGAAGCGATGCGTGCAATCGGCCCGGTTACAGATGCCCTGAGCGATCAGGGCGAAGCGGTAGGCGACGGCCTCCAGGCTGGCGCGCAGGATGTCGAGAGGCGTGGCGCTGAGGCTGAGGCCGGTGATAGTGGCTTTTACATCGCCAGCCCAGCCGGGGCTGCGCTCGCCAGCCAGGAAGGGCAGGACGGTTAGCCCATGACTATCAGGCGGCATAGCTTCTAACGCTTGCTCAAGCGCCTCTGGCTGGCCCAGTTGCAGCGTCTGTCTCATCCAGGCGTAGACGTTGCCGCCTTCGCTGGTTGCGCCGCCCAGCAAGGCGCGGCGACGGTCTACCCGATAGAGCCACAATCCCGCTGGCACTTCAGGCACCTCATCAACGATTGCGCGCATGGCTCCGCTCGTCCCAATGGTGAGCGCGATGCGCTCGTGGCTCACGCAACCACTGCCTATATTCGCGGCGGCCCCGTCGCCAATCGCTGGAAACCAGGGTACGTCACGCAGCGCGGGCCAGCGGCTGGCATAGGGCGCGGCGAGGCTGCGCAGCGGCTCGTTTCTCTCTATGAGAGGGGAGAGCTGCTCCGGCGTGAGGCCAAGGGCATCGAGCAGCGGCGCGTCCCAGCGCAGCGTCCGGCGGTCAAGCAGGCCGCTCCATGAAGCGATAGAGTAGCTGACACGGCTCTGCCCGAACAGGCGCAGTTCCAGGTATTCTCCAAGCGTGATCCAGCGCGCGGCATTGCGCCAGACTTCCGGCTGAGTTCGTCGAAACCAGGCGAGCCGCGCAGGCCAATAGCTGGAACGCAGCATACAGCCGGTGCGATCATGGATGGCGCGTTCATCAAGCTGGCGGCGCAGCGCCTCCGAATCCTGAGCGTTGCGGGTGTCGGCGTAAGTAATCAGGGGAGTGATTGGCCGCCCGGCTTTGTCAATCGCCAGGATGGTTGCGGCGAGGGTATCGCACGCAACCCCGCTGACGGCGCTGGCAAGCAACCTCGTTTTTGCCTGCTCCAGCGCGGCGTCCAGGCAGCGTTCGATGCGCGCCAGCATCTCATCGGGATGTTCTTCGACAGCCCCCTCGGCGGTAGTGTGCAGGTGGCATGGCTCGTGGCTGGCAACGCCTTCCACCTGGCGGCCCTGATGGTCATACAACTGGACACGCACCGATGAGGTGCCAGCATCTATGGTCAGGATCAACGGCGCTTTAACGCTATCTGGCTGCATCTGTAGGTGATCGCTCCTTTACGCTGGCGGCAAAAAGGCGCAAGAAGGCTTGACACGCTTTCTGCGCGGTTCACTGCAAGAAAGGGGAGGTTCTCATGGGTTCGGCTGCCTCTATTCCCTGCTATAGTCCTCCGGCGCGCAAGTTTCCGGCCAAAATCAGGCTGACCGATCATAGGAAAGAGACTGTTTCTCAACTGTTTGGCTGTTGAAACGTAGTGTATTATGACAGGGGTCAAAGAGCGCGTAAAGGAATGAATGATACCTCGCCGATACAACAGGAAGAGAAGGAAATTACTATGGCGGATCGAGCCACCCTCCAGGTGAGGGATGCTCAGGGTGTCCCCGATATGGTGCTGGTTCTCACCGATAACGGGGAACTGCTGCTGCGTGGCGCGGAGGTTCTGGAGCGAGAAGTCGAGCAGGCTGAGCAAGCGGCTGCGGTAGCGGTATCTGGCGACAATTTTATCTCCCGGCTGCTCAGGTATCTGGTGACGCACGAAATGGAAGAGACAGAACAGGGGATCGAGCGGCTGGCGGCTGGCGTGCCGTTGAGGGAGATCGAAGAGATCGGGCTGGATAGTTCGGGCTATAAGATTCGGCTCAAAGGGCATGGACATCCGCTTATTCACCTGGACCGCAACGCCATTGAGTGGATTGATGCCTGCACGTTTGCCCAGATCGTGGATGAAGCGCGCAGCCAGGACGCTGGACAAGCTGGGAACTCATAATAGCCTGCGCAGCCAGAATTGTAAAGGAGTGAAGGCGGTGTTGAAGCGCAGCCAGGCACAACAGGCCCAGCAGCGCGCTGCGGAGATGCTTGCCCGCCTTGGTGTGGTCTTGACACCACAGGAGCGCGAGCAGATCGAGATAGCGGAGTTCGGCCTGGGCGAACTGGAGCGAACCGGCTTAGAGATCGTCGTCTACGTCAACACTGATCGCTACTGCGCGAAGGAACTCGTGTTATTTCCACGACAGACCTGTCCCCAGCATCGCCATCCTCCCATCGGGCAAGCGCCGGGGAAGATGGAGACGTTCCGCTGTCGCTGGGGCAAGGTCTGGCTGTACGTCGAAGGCGCGGCGGCGGCCAATCCGCAGGCGCATATTCCGGCGGGCAGCGAAGCCTATTATACCGTCTTTCACGAGATTGCGTTGCAGCCTGGCGAACAGTATACAATTCCGCCCGATACCTGGCACTGGTTTCAGGCGGGCGATGAGGGCGCAATAGTATCGGAGTTTTCCAGCGCCAGCCACGATGAGTTTGATATTTTTGTTGACCCGCGCATCAAGCGTATCCCTGAAATTGTAGAGGGTTGATGTATAGTATGCTTGCTACTGATGCGGCCATTGACCTGCAACTGCACACCACCTACAGCGATGGTACCTGGGCGCCTGAGCAGTTGATTGAGTATCTGGTGAGCGAACAATTCGGCCTGGTTGCCATCACCGATCACGAGCGGGTGGATACAGTTGCCGCGCTGCAACAGCTTGCGGCGGAAAAGCAGCTTTCCATGCTCGCGGCGGTGGAAATGAGCACCAGGTGGAGAGATGAGCCAGTTGATGTCCTCTGTTATGGGTTTGATCCAGCAAAGAACGAGTTGAACGACCTGGCGCGAGATGTGATACGCCGCCAGACCGAAAATACCAGGGAAGTGTATAAGAATCTCTGGCGAAAAGGCTATCTCTCTTCTCATCGGCAAGAGGGAGAAAAGGGGGATGCAGACGAGGCGCTGCTGTTCCCTGAACTGCGGCGACTCTTGGAAACACCGAGCGCGCAGCAGCCTCATGAACTGGTGGCCCTTATAAAACAACAGGGCTATGAAGATGCCTCTCTAGGGCAGATGCTCACAGACGCAGGGTTCGAGTGGGAAGTTAATGACATTGCTGAAGTGGCTCATGCTGCTCATCGCAGTGGGGCGGTGTGTCTCATCGCCCATCCTGGACGGGGAGAGGGATATATACGGTTTGATGTCCGCCTGCTGAATGAGCTTCGCCAGGAGGTACCCATAGACGGTCTTGAGGTGTATTATCCCGCGCATACACCAGAACAGATCGCTCTGTATCTGGAGTATGCCGAGAAGCACCACTTGCTTGTCAGCTCAGGTTCAGACTCACATGGGCCAGCTAAGAAACCGATCAAATACCCGGCAGCCCTGAGCCGAAGGCTGCTGGAACGTCTTGGTATCCAGATCGCGTAGAAGACCACACGCTTTTAGCGGCCCATCAACGAGTTGAGGATGAGCCAGTCAAGCTCTTCGTAGTCGCGTTCTTTGATGAGCGCGTTCACCGTTTGCTCATCTACCGAGCGAACGACTTCGACCAGCCGCAGGAAGGCGCGCAGGCTGTTGCGCAGGTGTTTGGTCGCCAGCAGCGCGGGCTGCGTGCGAATGGCTTTGACATCCAGGCCAACCATTCCTATTGTCCAGTAGCGATTGCTGTCCAGCACGCGCACTTGATTGAACGCCCGGCGCAGATCAACCGAGCCAAAGGAGCGGTCCTGGTCATATTTGGGGCCGTTCTGATCGTTGAGATGCACGCTCCAGAGCTTATTAAAAGACAGGGCGAAGGCGATTTCGTCTGAAGGGTCCAGCCCCGCCAGAATGGCATGCGCCGACTCCATCAAGACGCCCACCCTGGCGGGATCGCTTGCCTGACCGCTCAGGGCCAGGCCATGCCCGATGGTTGGGATGTAGGCCAGGTCCATTGGCTCGTTGGGTTTTGGCTCGATGGCGATGCGCACCTGCGGGTCATACTCCAGTAGAGCGTTGATTGCTTCCAGCAACTGATCTGTAGCGCGGCGGGCATCTTTGGCTTCGCGCAGATAGGTTCCCTCGCGGGCCAGCCACAGCACCAGCAGATTGGTTCCCAGGACATGGCTGATGTCTATGGCTTTTTTGGCGCGCTCAATGGCGTACTCCCTGGCTCTGGCGTCGTTTGCAGTGAAAGCGCCGTCAACAGTCATGGCATGCTCCCAGAGGCGCGGCGCGACAAATTCGGCTTCCAGCCCTTGATCAGCCAACTTCTGGCGCATGGCTCGCGCTCGCTCGTGGATTTGCGCCGCCGAAAGGTCATCCAGGCCGGGGACGGCATCGTCATCGTGGAACTGTACGGCATCGAAGCCCAGTTCTGTGAAGACCGCCAGTTTGCTCTCGAAGTCACGTGGAGGCCGGACCGGCGGCCCAAAGGGGTCAGCGCCCTCGTGAATATTCCAGGGACCGAACGAAAAGCGATAGCCGTACTTTTCCATATTGCCTCCAGAATATGCTTTGCTGCTGGTGCTGCGCGGCAAAGACAACACGTGTTCTCAACGGTTCCACCAATTATCAGGGGTCACTTGTAGCGCCGCCTTCCAGGCGGCCAACGCTGCGCCCTGGCGAACGTTCGCCCTCCAGGCCAGCGGACCAGCAGGCCAACGCTGGCCGCCAAGAAGGGACGCGCGAGCGACCAACGGGAGCGAGAGGACGGGGCAACAGCAGCGGCCCGCGACCGAGCGCAGCGAGGGAGAATGCGGGAACCCAATTCCCGCAAGGGCCGCTCCCCGCAGGAGGAGGCAAGCGGCCCTCTCCGAAGGGAGGCGGCGCTCCCAGTAACACGCCTCGCTTGCCAACACCTCAGATTTGGTAGAACCGTTTTCAACTGCCCGGTTGTGCAGGTATTGAGCGGTGTACGATAATAATACCATGATGCCCCGTTTGTTACTTGCAGCGCCGCCGCCTCGGCGGCAAATAATCGAGGAATGGTTTTTCTATGAACGTCCAGCCCCGACTCAACCGTCTCTTTGCCGCTGACGGCAAGTGTTTTGATGTCGCCATCGATCACGGGTTCTTTAATGAGGTCTCGTTCCTGGCGGGCATTGACTCGATGCCCGCCACCATTCGCGCCGTCGTTGCCGCAGCGCCCGATGCTATCCAACTGAGCGTCGGCCAGGCGCAGCACCTTCAGGAACTTCCCGGCAAGGGAAAGCCGTCGCTGGTCTTGCGCACCGATACGGCGAATGTCTATGGTTCTGTGCTGCCAGCGCATCTTTTCAGCCAGTTGATTGCAGCGCCCATCGAGCAGGCGCTGCGGCTGGATGCCGCCTGTGTGGTGGCGAACCTGCTGCTCTTGCCCGATCAATCCAAGGTGTATCATCAGTGCATTGCCAATATCTGCGCGCTGAAAGCGGAGTGTGCGCGCTTTGGCATGCCGCTGATGATCGAGCCGTTGGTGATGCAAGCCGATGCGCGCAGCGGCGGCTATATGGTCGAAGGCGATCTTCAGAAGATGTTGCCACTGGTGCGTCAGGCGGTGGAACTGGGCGCGGATATTATCAAGGCTGATCCCAGCGACCAGGTTGGCGAATATCATCGCGTTGTCGAGATAGCAGGCGGTGTTCCAGTGCTGGTGCGCGGCGGCGGGCGCGCGCCGGATGACGAAGTCCTGGCCCGAACGGCTGCGTTGATGCAGCAAGGCGCGGCGGGCATCGTCTATGGCCGCAACGTCTTTCAGCACGCTGCGCCGACGAGCATGACGCGGGCGCTGATGGCGATTGTCCATGATGGCGCGACACCTGAGCAGGCGCGCGCCTGCTTGAAAGAGGCGTGAGGCGCTTTCAAGCGGCAGCAGGAAGGAGGACAGGCATGGTCGAGCGTCCTATAGCCATTGCCGGGCATTGCTGTGTGGACATCATCCCAGCGTTTGAGGCTGCCGCTGGGAAAGAGAATGCTGTCCTTACCCCTGGGAAGCTGACACATGTTGGCCCGGCGCGCTTTGCGACTGGCGGGCCGGTTCCCAATGTGGGTCTGGCGCTGCATCGCCTGGGCGTGCCACCGCGTCTCTTCGGCAAAGTAGGCGACGATTTGCTGGGTGGCGTGCTGCTGGACTTGCTGCGCCGCCTGGACCCCGAACTGGCTGCCAGGATGATCGTCGCGCCCGGCGAGCCAACGTCGTACAGCGTTGTCATCAGCCCGCCGGGCGTGGACCGCATCTTCTTACACTGCCCAGGCGTCAACGATACCTATGCGGCGGCTGATCTGGCGGCGGCGGACCTGGAGGGCGCGCGTTTCCTGCATTTCGGCTATCCACCGCTGATGCGGCGCATCTATCAGGAGAATGGGCGGGAGTTGGTCACGATGCTGGAGCGCGCGCGCCGCCAGGGCGTGACCACTTCGCTGGATATGGCGCTGCCCGATCCGGCATCCGAGGCTGGGCAGGTTGATTGGGCGGCCTTCTTGCGACGGGTCTTGCCCCAGGTCGCTCTCTTTCTGCCGAGCGCCGAGGAGTTACTGTTTATGCTGGACCGTCCCAGGTTTGGAGTGTTGCAGGCGCGCGCTCATGGGAACATCGTCCTGAGCATGGACGGTGATACGCTGGCGCGGCTGGCTGAGGCGTGCCTGGCGTTTGGCGCGGCGGTTGTGGCGTTGAAGCTGGGCGACCAGGGGCTGTACCTGCGCACGACGGCTGATCGGCAACGGCTGGGCAGCGCGGGCCGGGGAATCAGCGGCGATCAGCAGGAGTGGCGCGGGCGCGAACTGCTTGCCCCCTGCTTCCAGGCGCATGTGGTGGGTACGACGGGCGCGGGGGACGCGACTATCGCCGGTTTCCTGGCGAGTCTGCTAGACGGCGCAAGACCAGAGGCGGCGCTGCGTGGCGCTGTGGCGGTGGGCGCGTGCAGCGTCGAAGCAGCCGACGCGAGCAGCGCGGTGCCAGCCTGGGAAGTGGTGCAGCAGCGCATTGCTGAAGGGGCGCGCGCAGCCCAGGGAGGCTGGCGGCAATGCGCTGTGTCGCTCGCGCTGCCCGGCTGGCGGTGGGACGCAATAGAGGGTATCTGGTATGGGCCGCGCGATCAGCGCGCTGCGGCTTAACGCGGCTGCGGCAGTGAAGGCGGAGCAGATGCGCTCTGCGCGCCGAATGCTATGGCGCCCTCCAGGTTGGTTCCGCGCAAATTAGCCCCACCCAGGCTCGCCCCGGTCAAGTTTGCCCCGTTCAGGTTAACCCCAAACAGCTTCGCTTGGGTCAGGTCTGCCCCGCTGAGATTGGCTTCCTCCAGATTGGCCCCCAGCAGGTTAGCCTTCCTCAGATTCGCTCCGTGGAAATCAACGCCGCGCAGGTTGGCCCCAATCAGTTTCGCGCCCTCCAGATTCTTGCCGCTGAGATCAGCGCCCTCCAGATTCGCCCCGCGCAGATCAATGCCCTGCAAGTCTTCCCCCAGCCCGCTCAGCCTGGCGCCGAGTCCGCTGAACAAGGTTCCTGGGCCGCCAGAGGGGATTATCTGAGCCGAGCCGATCAGCATCATCTGATGAATGGTGAGATGTGGCGCGGAGGCGGCGTCTGGACCTTCCGCCGGAAACTCTTCTTCTTCGAGCATGCTAAAGATGCCATTGCGTTCTTCGCCCAGGGCTTTATTCTCCCCAATCAAGATGAACTGCCGCACAGTCACATGGATGTTGCGAGGTACATAGATTTTGGCTTCGCCAATCAGCGAATAGACCTCCAGCAGTGCTTGCGGTGGGATGGTTGCCATGCGGAGATCGAGCTTGAGCGAGCCGATGCCCATCAGCACGCGGGTGCGCTGCCCCATCTTCCAGGGACGCCGCATGCGCTTTAACTCTCCGAGGACGGTGATCAACTGCACCTGGCGCGGCATGCTCACAGACGCAGGCGCAGTTGGAGGGGTGAGCGCGTCCAGAGCGGTGTTTTTTAATGTGGATAATTCCTGAACAATGCCCCGACATTCCTCCGGGGTTTGCGCCTGAATCAAGGCGTTCAGAGCATATTCAAAATGGTCGAACGAGATATTGCCCTGCTCGTAGCGTGCGCGTATCTCGCGGATCGCCTCTTGTTGGGGTGTCAATGCCGGTTGCTGCATGTTTGGCCCTCCTTGGGCTGCTTTGCTCTTCTCCTGGACCTATCACTCTCTACATTTCTTTTCATTGCTGCGGTAATAATACTGGTACGAAGCGAGATTGTCAAAGGTTATATACATATTTTTAATTCAAGCGATGAGAAAAATTAAGGGGAAGATGCCAATGGGAAGGCGGGCGCAGCCTGCGCCACATCCCCGCCAGGCGCCGCCAGGGACGGCGGCGGTACACGCGGACGGATGCTACTGGCGGAGCGGTCTTAAGGCGAAATCATATTCGACGGTGTAAAAAGGCGCTTTGACGTGATAGCGCGCGGCCTCTTCCGCCGAGTCATGGCGAATAAAATCAACGACCAGCGAGTCTTTGGTCCCAAAGACGGCATCCGAATCGAGGTACTGATCGCCTTTGACAAACAGGTGCGTTGTGACCGGCGCGAAGCCTTGCGCCGAAATGAGCAGGTGAATGTGCGCTGGCCGATAGGGATGCCGACCCACTGCGCGAAGCATCTGCCCAACGGGACCATCATCGGGAATGGGATAGGAGACGGGCTTGATCGCTACAAAGCAGAAGCGGCCTTCGCTATCGGTGCGAAACTTGCCGCGCAGATTCATGTCGGGCTGTTCGGGGTCTTGCTGCTCATACAGCCCGTTCTCGTTGGTTTCCCAAATATCGAGCAGCGCGTTGGGGATTGGCGTGCCATCGGTGGAAAGCACACGTCCGGTGACAACAGCAGGCTCGCCTCGTTCATCCTGGCTGATGTTGGCTCCCAGTGGAAGCTCAGCCGCCCCTTCACGATAGAAGGGGCCGAAGATGGTGCTTTCTGTCGCGCCATCGGCCACGCGATGATTGATCGCGTCTACCAGCATGGTGACACCGGTGGTGTCGGAGAGCAGAATAAACTCCTGGCGCTTATCGTCGCACATCTGGCCGATTCTGGTGAGGAACTGGATGCCCAATGCCCATTCTTCCTGGGTGGGTTCCACCTCACGAATAAAAGTGTGGAGATGCGTGATGAGGCTGGTCATCACGGCTTTCAGCCTGGGGTTTGGCGTGTGTGCCATGCTGTCTAGCACATTCTGAGTGATCTGCTCCTCGGTGTTGTTGCTCATGTGCTGGCTCCTGTCTTATGCTGCTGCTCCACCGATTGCTGCGCTATAGGGGGTTCCGGGCGGCCAGTGTCTGATTGACCACCTCAACTAGTCTGGGAAACAGACGATTGCGCATGCTTGCATAGCGGCTGGCCCAGAAGCGATCATGCGCCATCAACTCCTGCTCTTGCGGGCTGAGCGTAACCATGCGGGTGTGCAGGTCTGTGATGAGTTCGAGATTGCGATAGATGCGATCAACAAGTTCGACTTCTTTTTCACTCACGATCACGAGCCAGCTAGGCTGCGCGGGCTGCCAGCGAGTGAAGTTCCAATGAGGCAGTGGATACGTCAAAAAGCCGCCTTCGGTTATAGCTGTCAGGTGTTCGTCTGAAGTGATCTCGGCTTTCTCTGTGTCGAGGTCGTTGATTTCCTGCCAGAAAGATGCAAGCGAGGCGCGGTTGCTTTGGATCTCCAGGGAGAGCAACTTGCGCGCGTTCTGGTTGGCCCGCTCCTCCAGTTGATTATAGCGCCTGACCTCCAGTTGATGCACGAAGAGGGCAATGAGGACGCCAGGAACGGCGGCTAGGAAAAAGTTGGAAATGAACTCTATGGTACTCATTACTGTGGACTCCTCTTATATATGATTGCCGTCCGCAGTATATCATCAAGAGTCCGCTAAAAAAACTGGCTTCACAGAGCTTTCCAGACCGGATTTATACGCCAACGACGCTGCTGGGTGTTTTAGTCTGCTCGTTGACTAACTCACCACGCGCGCGCCGTTGGGCGAAGTTCACCAAAACGGAGCGGCCCAGCGAGCGGGGAAAGAGGCGGCGCATCAGGCGCAGCGCGCCAGAAACCAGCTTAAATGCTATCTGGCGCGTCCAACTCCAGCGCATGCCATAGCCGTGCCGGAGTGCTGGCGGTAGTTGCCCGCCGGTAATCAAGCGCACGACTCCCCAGAACGGGCGGCGATACCAGGGCAGCGGAGGATAGAGGACGGTCTGCGCAACGGTGCGCGCTCCAGGGCTGACGGCCACTTCGCCGGAAGCAATGGCTTCGCGCAGATAGGCTTGCATAGCAGTGTAGCTGGCTGGCAGGATGGCATCGGTGAGGCCCAGCCGCCGGGCATAGCGCAGGGATTCTTGCCAGTATTGCTCGCGCTCGGCCTCAGAGAGCGGGCCGACGAAGGATTGATAGGCGCTGAGCATGCTATCAACGAAGACCACCTGCACCCAGAGCAGCGCGTCAGGGTCCATGCCGCTGTACGGCTCGCCCACCGGATGCCGTCCGGCGCTGGCCTGGTTGATTGTGCCGGTCACTGTCGCGTGCAGGCGATTGATGTAGCGCGCCGTCGTATTGACTTCGTGGGTTGTGCCGACCAGGAAGACGCTCATTGCCATGACGGTGCGGTAGACGCGGCCAAAGGGGTCTTCGGCGTAGGCGCTGTGGTCGAGCGCGCCCTGGGCTACTTTGGGATGCGCGGCCTGCATCAGAAAGGCGCGCGCGCCGCCCAGAATGAGCCACTGCTCTTGATGAAGCCGCCAGGTAAGAGAGTCCGGCCCCATGATGCCAGGGTCGGGGTCAGTGTCGCTGAGGGATAAATCGTCGGGCAGATTTGTACCCGTTACCCAGCGAATCAGGCGAATGGGGTCAATGTTCATCTCACTTCATCCCCGCGCCTCTTTTACAGACGCGCTATGGATACGCTCCTCATAGTAATTGTACCATTGGGCTTTCCCATGTGTGCATCTTATCTGCTCTGGCGTCTGCTGATCGTTACGGCAAGTGTTACGAGTAGTCGCTCACCTGCGGCTTGCGTGCCTGTGTCTGGACGCTCTGGCGTTTGCGCTGGTAGTGGCGGCGGGCCTTGTCGCGGTTGCCACAGCTTTCCATCGTACACCAGCGGCGCGTGTGGTTCTTGCTGGTGTCCAGAAAGAGCCAGCCGCAATCAGGGCTGGAGCATTCTCTCACTTGTTTCAGGTCGGGCGAGAGGAGCAGTTCTGCTGCCGAGAGTGCCACCGGCCAGAGCATCCAGCCCAAGGTCTGCTTGCTGACCTTCCAGTGCCAGGCAAAGCCGCTGGCAGTTGGCGCGATCTCTGAGCGCGACAGGGCTTGAGCGCGTGTGTTGTTGAAGATGACGAGATCATCTGTGCCGGGCGTCTTGCCCGCCAGGGCTGCCAGGAAGATGCGAAACAGCACCTCGCGGAAGACTCCGGCTTCCTGAAGGATGGCGAGCGCATCAATGGGCCGCTGGGCTGCTTCAGCGAGCAGAAGCTGGCCTTCCTCTTCGCTGAGAATGTTCGTGCGCTGGCTCCAGGCGACCAGTTCGGCGTAGCTGGTCAGATGCTCTTCCGGGTGATCGCTGGCGTGCGAATCTGCGGTGTTGATGAAATCGAGGCAAAGCCGCCCTCCTACAAGATCGAGATGCGCCTCTGCTGTTTCTGATGCGCTCATGATATTCCTCCGCGTAGTTCTCCGCTCTGACGTGGCATTGATTCCCTTATGTATCTAACCACTAAAGAGCCATTGACAGGTTAGATTTTTTCTGTTATAATCTAACCATCAATAACATCATAGCAGGTTAGAGAGAAGCTGTCAACCTCAGCATCAGGGAGTAGCGTCAATGGAAGCACTGCTGGACAAAACGACCATCCTCGACACGATAGAGACTGAGTATAAAGCGTTTGCCGATCTGCTGGCTCCGCTGGATGGGTGGCAACTGACTACCCCTGGGGTTATCGGCGCGTGGTCCATCAAAGACCTGCTGGCGCATCTTACGGTCTGGCAGAAGCATCTCTTGATGCTCCTGCGGGAGACTCTTGAGGGGACGGAGCCAGCGCCGCTGGATGATCATTCGGTATCTGATGAGATGGGGTATTGGGATGAGCAATTTTATGCAGCGGCGAAAGCGCGCCCGCTGAACGAGGTGTGGGCCGCGTTTCACGCTACGTATGCCCAGGTGAAGCAAGCGATTGAGGCGCTCAGCGAGGAGACGCTCAAAGACCCCAGGAAGTTTGCCTGGCTGGATGGAGAGGCGCTTCAGCAGATTATCGCTTCCGAGACCTACGAACACTATAACGACCACGCTCTAGCCGTTCACGTCTGGCTCGCAGATGCGGAGTGATATGACGTGTGGCTTTTCCTTCGGCAAAAGTGGGGGCTGTTTTATTAAAAGAGCTTTGAGAGGGGGTAAGAGAAGCCGGGCAACACTTCCAGCCCATCCAGCGCCTCGTTCAGCGCCAGGGTATCAATGGGTATGTCGTAGCCAGCGCGCCAGACATCCACTTGCTGACGCTTCGGCCAGAGAACCCAGACGATGCGCACGCCAGCGGCCAGGTACTGTCGGGCCTTCTCGGCCATCTCAGGTCGGTATTGATCGGGTGAAGCTATCTCTACGGTCAGGTCAGGGGCCAGGCTCCAGGCTTTGGGGTATTCTGGACTATCCGGGGCTGGCGCACGTCCAGTTCGCACAAAGGATATATCCGGTTCTAGTTCGATTGGCTTTGATTCACCAGGTATTTGCAGGCGAAAGCCCATCTCGCCCAGCACGTCCCCCAGGTTCGATTGCTCTGCATAGGTGAGCAGTGCAGCCATCAATTTTGCTGCGATCTTAGCATGCTGACCTCCTGGTGGGGGCATACGAATTAATCTCCCTCGCACTAATTCATAATGCCAGCCATCATCTGGCAGGCGCTCGAATTCCTCAAAGCTCATTGGATAGGGGGCGTCAGTGACGACCTCGCCCCACAGGGTTAGGGTCTCGTGCTGCATCATGGGGTTTCCCTCGGTTCGGCTAGCTGCGCAAGTGGTTCTTGAGTCCATTATAGCATCTCCGTTTCTTCGTTTGTTATCTTTGCTTTGCTCTGGTAGACTGGATAGGCATGGTGTTGTTTGGGGAATCACAGGTGGCAATCAGTCGTCCTTCCAGGAGATAGAGAGAGAAACGGAGAGATATGATGGCAGAGACGACAGACGAGGGAACCCCCCCATCCGCCGGGCTGCGCGACAAGCGTGTGACGCTGGATGGCTGGCGGCTGGCCCAGCGCGTAGGCGATCTGGTGATGGTCGGTAAGCGTTTCGCCTTTTTCCGGCCTGGCTGGATCGAGGAGGCAGTGCGCGGCGTTGACCAATTGGGTTTTAGTCAGGCTACGATTGATGAGTTCAAGCGGGGCGGCGCGATAGTCTTTCTTGGCGAGCAAGAGGTGACGCTGCCGGGCGCGCAAATCGCGGGCAGTTCGTTTATCTGCCCCGACCTGATCTCGCTGACCAGCGACAAGGCGCTGTATCGGGCGGGCAAAGATGCCGTGCGCCTGTTGATCGCCTCGCCGCAGCGCCCCAATCAGGAATTGAAGCTGACCCTTCGGCTGAGCGGCAATCACTACGCCAGCTATGCCATTGCTCTTGACGAGTATGGCGTTTGCCTGCGTTCTATTGCTGGCTTGCCAGAAGGCGAATACGAGGCCAGCCTGGATGGGACTGAGGCGGGATCATGCCGCTTTGAGGTGGCTGAGTATCGCCTAGCCCCGTTGACGGCTGATCTGGTGGGGCAGACGCTGGAGGGCAGCGCGCTCAGTTACACGTTGCTGCTGCGCGCCTTTGGGCAGCCGTACAGCGGCGCGGTGGAGGTTGAGCTTCAGGAGCGCGGGCAGCGCGTGGGCAAACGCCAGCAGTTGATGACCGATGCGCGGGGGCGCTGCTCCGGCAAGGTTGAACTGACCGGGGCTGGTCCCTATACCCTCAATGTGGTCGCGGGCGAGCGCACCGCGACGGTGGCTCTGAAGGGGTCCGAGCAGGAGCGCCGCGAGACGCTGACGATCAGCGAACTAGGGCAGGCGCAGGAGATGAGTCTGCTGCCTTTGCCCGGCGCGGAGGTCTGCCGGGGCCTGTACGTTTCGCCGCGCGGTATGAATACGTCGCCCTTTCTGGTGAGCCAGGTGATAGGCGAAGAGGTGGAACTGGTGGCGCGCGAGCAGGTTGATCTGCTGCGCGCGGTGATGATTGCGCCCACCACAGGCGAGACAGCCCAGATCAAGACGCAGGCGAATATCGCGTCGGGCGCGCGGCTGACGCTCACTGTACCCGCGCCGTATGGCCTGCTGCTGGTGGGGGCGTTTGTGAAGGGCAAAGCCTGGGAAGGCTGGTGCGCCGCTCTCCGTCCCAGCGGTCTGAAACTGGAGACGAGAGCGCCCAGCAAAGCGAAGCCGGGCGAGCGCGTCAAAATCATCTTGCGCACAAACCGGCCTGATCAGGTTGTGCCGGTGCAGGTGATTATCAAAGATCAGCGGTTGATCACGCCAAGCGACCCGCAGGTGGAACTGGCGGCGCGCATCAAGGCGGCGCTGACAACAGAGCGTGGCAGGCTAGGTATCGGCGCTCCAGGGGCCAGTCTCTACGCCGCTGGCTACGAGCCGCCCCTGCCGCCCGCGCCTCCTATGATGACATTTGCTGGCATGCCGCCCGCCGCGCCTGCGGGAAGGGGCGGATGGGGTCGCATGGGTGGCCGGGCTATGGCAATGGTAGCGGCTGCTCCGCAGGCTGCGCCCTACGAGGTCATGGCGCGGGCTATTACTATCAGTCCTGAGAAGAGTGCTGCCGAGCCTGCCCAGGCCGCGAAGGCCGAACTCACGCCGATTCGCGTCGAGTTTCCAGAGGTGATTCACAACAGCATCGTGTATGTCAAGGGGCAGGCTGAGGTGGCGGTGAAGCTGGGCGACGCACTGACGACGTATAGTATCGAGGCGTTTGGGCTGGCCGGGCTGGATTGGGCGCGCGAGGAGGCGCAGCTTGAGGCGCAGCTACCCGTTTATGGTGATCTGACGCTTTCGCCGTTCGTCTCCCCTGGCGATCAGGCGCAGGGGACGCTGTATGTTGGCGCGGCCAGTGGCCGGGCGCGCGTGGAGGTGCAGCGCGATGGCGAGCCAGTACCGCTGTGGGTGGATGGTCGCCGCCTTGCGCCAGGCGAAGAGGTCAAGAGCGGCGCGGTGGTGCGCTTCCCCGCGCAGCCAGGGGCATTTACGGCGATTGTGAAGGATGCGGTGACGGGCGAGGCGGATGTGAGCGAACGCTTTGTGACGCCGCCGGGGCAGATACGCTCTATCGTGAAGCGCACGCGCCTGCTGACGGCGGGCGAGACGCTGACCAGAGCAGAGGCTGGCGCGCAAAGCCTGCGCGTGCTGCCGGGGCTGGAGCGGCCCTTCCAGGTCTTTGTGCAGGGGGCCTGCGCGTATCCGCATGGCTGCATCGAGCAGAGTTCGGTCAAGCTGCTGGCGATGGTGGCGGGCTATGTCGCCAACCTGGATACGCCTGAACTGCGCGACGAATACGAAAGCTCGTCGCTGGCCTATGTCAAGCGCATTCAGAGCATGTATCTGCCGGGAAGGGGTTATACGATGTATCCCCCGAATGAAGGCGGCGGCAGGGGGCCAGACCATCATTACGCGCCGGGCGGGACGCGGCATCAGTTGAATTTGCCCAGGCCAGAGCATTTGAGCGGGATCAGCCAGGCGATGGCCGAAGCTCTCAATGAGATTCGTCGCATGGCAAGCGACGCCGCCAAAGTCTACAAAATCACGTATCCGCCGGAGCGGGTGAACGACTGCCACGACGCCTATCTGCTTCTGGCAAGCAGCCCCAGCGCCGCCAAGAAGGCGCAGGCGGCTGAGTATGTTCGCAGCCGTTTGAGCGAGCAGGATGGGCAAACAGTTGTCCGTGTGCCGCGCGATCAGCCGTCCTATCTGCTGCATGGCGCTGCCGTCGGCTCACGCGAGGAGACGGCTTATGCGGCTGCCGCGTTGCTGGCGGGAGGCGAACCACGCGATCTGCCGCTGGTCATCAAAGCGACCAATTATCTGACCAGCCAGACTAACGAAGCGGGCATTCTCTATAGCACCGTTGATACGGGAGCGATGCTGGCGCTGATGATTGGTCTGCGCGAGGCGGGCATTGGCGTGACCGGCGGCAGCGCGGACGCGCTGGAACTGAATGGCAAGCAGATGACGCTGGCGGAAGCCATCGAGTCCACCGAGCGAGTGGAATCGGTAGCCTGCCTGAAGGGTGTGCTGACGGTGGAGGTGACGGCGGAACTGGTGGAGGACTGGAATACCTTCCAGAGCGCGCTGAACGTGGAGGTTTCGCTGGAGAAGGATGGCAGGCCCGCGCCGGTCTTCAAGGTGGGCGACGCGCTCGATCTGGTGATTCGTGTGCCGCGCTACGAGCCGTGTCTGGTGGCGCACGTCTGCCTGCCAGATGGGCTGGCGCGCGTGGTTGGCGGCGGCCAGGTGAAACGCTTTGCGCTGGACTTCGCGGAAAAGACCGAACTGCGCGTGCCGCTGGCTGCTATTGGCCCGACGCTGCTGCCAGGGGAGATGGCAGACGGCAACGGGCATGCAGCGCCAGGCAGCGCGAGAGCGAAGGATGTGCCTGCGCAGCACTGGGCAGTGCTGGTGCGCAATATGTTCAAGGAGGAGCAGGCGGGGAACCCTGGCCCACTGGAAGTGCGCATCACGCCGTAATCGATGCTAAAAGGATGGTCGCTGTAGCTCGTACCGCCGCCGTCTCGGCGGCCCGTCGTTGGGTTGCCGGAACGTTGCGCTGCAAGAGGCAACGTCCGCGCAGGCTCGGCGGTACGAATGGCCGCCGAGACGGCGGCGGTACACGTGGGAAGCGAGGAAAACAGCATGGCAGCCGATGTCGTTACCTGGGAGCATCTGGTTGTGTACCTGGAGGCTGATGCCAGGCAGCAGGCGTCATTTCTGCAAGAGAAATGGCCTGGGCAGAAGTTTCCCATGTATGCTGCCCAGGCGCTGATGCCGCTGTTGGATGACTTTGGGCGGCAAGGCTGGGAGTTGGTCTCCATTCAGCCCGTAATAGTGGGGATAATGGAGACATTCAGATCACTAACCCGGCTGCGGGCTGGAAAGATAGGTGGACATCCACGTATCTCTGCGTGTTCAAGCGGCCTGTATGAAGCGCCAGGAGATCTGGTAGATTGATGGGGTTGGAGTGAAGCACCCTTTTGTACTGACCTGGGAGCAAGTTTGCGCCTGGCGACTGGTGCAGCACCATCTCAGCGAGCGAGTGGCCTTTGAGCGTCTGCTTGAAGTCGCGGGCGCGCTTATTGGTATTCAGGCCCAGGTGCTTTCGTCAGCGGAGCTTGTGCTGTGGGCGCGTGTGCAGGATATGCCATCAGATACGCTGTCAGCACTGCTCTGGAAGCAGCGTTCACTCGTCAAAACGTGGTCTATGCGCGGGACGCTACATCTATTCGATGCCGCAGAGTTTCCGCTGGTGGCCGCTGCGCTGCGAACTCGCCACCGTATTACGGGCGCGTGGCTGAAATATTACAACCTCAGCAGCGAGGAGCTTCTGGCGATCATTGAGAGGGTGAGGATCGCGCTTGATGGACGCTGCCTGACCCGCGAGCAACTGGCGGCAGAAGTGGCCCGTGTTACCGGCCTGGCGCAGGTGGAAGCGGTACTGCGCTCCGGGTGGGGCGAACTGCTCAAGCCTGCGGCGTATCATGGCTATCTCTGTTTCGGGCCGAAGCAAGAGCAGCATGTGACCTTTGTTCGGCCTGACCAATGGATAGGCTCCTGGCAGGATTATGATGCGGATGAGATGCTAATCACGATTACGCGGCGTTATCTTGCCACGTATGGCCCGGCGACGCCTGAAGATTTTGCGCACTGGTGGGGGTCGAGGTATCTCCGCGAGGTTCGGGAGGCATTCCGTCGGCTTGGTGATGAGATCACGGAGGTTTCGGTTGACGGCTGGAAAGCGTGGGCGTTGACCTCGATGATCGAACAGGTGGGAAATCTGCCCCTTCCACCACCAGCGCGCCTGCTGCCTGGATTTGATGCCTACCTGATTGGTGTCCTTCCTCATATTGAGCATCTGCTCCCTGGTTCAGTCAAAGATCAGATTTCCCGGCAGTCGGGCTGGATTTCTCCGGTGCTGCTGGCGCGTGGTCGCATTGCTGGAGTCTGGCGGCACGAGAAGCGCAGCCAGCGGGTGGTGGTACGAATTGATCCCTTTATTTCGCTGGATGCCGCCATCAAGGGGAGTATCCAGGAGGAGGCTGATCGGTTGGGCGTCTTCCTCGGCGCTCCGGCTGAAGTAGTCTATATGGAAAATGGATTGGAGGCATCATCTTGAGCAGCATATCTGCATCAAACACCTGGGAGCAGCATCCCGCCCGGCTGGCGTGGAAGACGCTGGAGCCATATCACGCGATGGTTTATTTTGCCCCGGAGGCCCGCGAAGGCTATACTGCCGCTGGCCTGAAGGGCTATTGGATGGGCTACTTTGCTTCGCGGACGGCGGCGATGGGGCCGGTGTCGGCGAACGTAGTGGCCGCGACCTTCTTTAATTTTCATCCGCGCATGGTGGCGCGGGCTATTCCCGATGCCTGGCAGTTTTCGACGCCTGAGCGGGTGCTTGCGGCTCGCTTCGAGGGGGCCGACGCGGCGCTGCGCCGACTGTTGGGCGAGCGGGTAAGCGCCCCTGAGATGGCTGAAGCGGCTGATCTGGCGCGCCAGGCGATTGAGGGATGCAGCGTGGCTGGCCGCCCGCTTTTTGCGGCGCATCTCGCGCTGCCCTGGCCTGCGGCGGCCCATCTGGCGCTCTGGCACGCGGCGACGCTGCTGCGCGAGTTCCGAGGCGACGGCCATGTGGCCGCCCTGCTGGCTGAGGGACTGGATGGCTGCGAAGCGCACCTGACGCTGGTGGGGGCTGGCAGCGCGCCCAGGGAGACGGTCCAGCCCAGTCGCGGCTGGAGCGATGAGGAGTGGGAAGCCGCGCAGGTGCGCCTGGTGAGCCGAGGCTGGCTCGACGAAACAGGCAAACTCACGGAGCGTGGTTGGGCTGGCCGGAATGCTATCGAGGAGCGTACCAACGAGTTAGCTATGCCGCCCTGGCGTCATTTAGGAGAAGAGAAGCTGGCCCGGCTCCTTGAGCTTGTCAGGCCATTGAGCGGGCTGATCGTGGAAAGGGGCGGGGTTCCCATTCCGAACCCGATGGGTCTCTCCTGGCCGTGAAACTGGCTTGACAGCCTGGCGCGGGGCATGATATGCTGTGAGCCTGTGGAACGCCCGTTCCTCATCGCGCTGCCAACTTTGCCAGTCAGGAGACTTTGCCGCATGCCCTGCTCTATCCAGAACGCCTGTCGCGTGCCAAACGCTGAGATGCGCGAACTGGAGGGGCGATTGTGAGCGCGAACACGACTACGCCTCGCCTGGCGGCCCTGCGGCATCGGGACTTCCGGCTCTTTTGGGGCGGCGAACTGATCTCTTCTACCGGCTCGCAGATGCAGGTGGTGGCGATCAACTGGCACGTCTATCAACTGCTGCAAGGGACAACCTATACCCCCACATTCTTTGGGCATCAAGTATCCGTGAGCGCCGGGGCGCTGGGGCTGGGCCTGCTGGGATTGGTGCGCGTCTTCCCTATCATCACCTTCGCGCTGCTCGGCGGGCTGCTGGCAGATCGCTTTGATCGCCGCAAACTGATTCTATGGTGCAATATTGGCTCGGTGGCTATCGCCGCTGTGCTGGCAGCAATTACATTGACGGGGCATATTACGCTGATCGCGCTCTATCTGCTGACGGCAGCCGGTATCGCTATCGAGGCGTTCGATGAGCCTGCCCAAAACTCGCTTGTGCCTCAACTGGTCCCCCGCGAGCATCTGACCAACGCCGTGAGCCTGAACTCGCTGATCTGGATGATCGGCACGATCATTGGCCCGGCGCTGGCAGGCGTGACCATCGCTCATCTGGCGATTGGTCTGGTCTATGCCCTCAATGCCCTTTCGTTTGTGGCGGTCTTTGGCGCGGTGTGGGCGCTGCGCTATCGTGGGCAGGCAGGCGTAGAGCGATCCGAGATTAGCTGGCGCTCGCTGGCGGAGGGTCTGCGCTTTGTACGGGGCACGCGGCTAATCTGGGGTACGATGCTGGTTGACTTTTACGCGACCTTCTTTTCGTCGGCGCGAACGATGCTGCCCATCGTGGCGGATCGCGTGCTGCATGTGGGCGTGCAGGGCTATGGGCTGCTGGCGACGGCTCAGCCGGTGGGGGCTGTCTCGACGGGCGTCATTCTGTCGCTGCGTCGGGACGTTCGGCGGCAAGGCTTGACGATGCTGGGAAGTGTGGCGGCCTATGGGCTGGCGACGGCGCTTTTCGGGCTTTCGCCGTTTTTCGCGCTTTCGTATCTTCTCTTTGGCCTGACGGGCGCAGGCGATACGGTCTCTACGATTATTCGGGCGACGATTCGCCACACGCTGACGCCCGATTACGTGCGGGGGCGTATGTCGAGCATCCATATGCTCCTGGCAGACGCTGGCCCGCAACTGGGCGAGCTAGAGGCCGGGCTGGTGGCGGCTTTTTTGGGCGCGCCCTTTGCTATCGTGACCGGCGGGCTGGCAACCTTCCTGCTGACAGGCTGGATTGCGTGGCGCTGGGCCGCGCTGCGCCGCTATACGAGTCCGCTGCAAGAGAAGGCGCGCAGCATCGCTGAGGCTGATAAGGAAAATGTCCTGAACGTTTGACAGCGCATAGCCCATCTGTTACCGTTCCAGAAACGGTGGAGAAGAAAAGAACGGGATCGCTCGCTCCGCGTGGCGTGGGAAAGGAGAGGCGTTGATGAACTGTTACCTGTGCCTGCGCGCTGGCGTTTCGACATCGGCGGCAGCGGTCTGCCGAAGCTGTGGGGCCGCCTGCTGTATTGACCACCTGGAGGAGCGAACCCACGCCGGACATGGCCCCGGCATGCAGCCAATGCTGGCGCCGCGCGTAGAGATTCTCTGTGAACGATGCGCGGCGTTGCAGCCCGCGCTTTTCTCGGCTGCCCGCCGGAAAGCGCCAGGAGACGTGGGCGCTTCCACCGCGCTCACGCCGGAGGCAAGGCGCACTCTGCCCGATGCTCAAGAGGCAATCACTACGATTGAAGACCTGCTGGGCCTGGAACGCGCCGAAATGCCAGCGCCTCGCAAGGGTTGGAGACGCTTCTTCGGGCGCTACAAATAAAACGCTCCTCTTCATGCAGATTTGATATAACACCGCTGTATAGCCATTTATAAACAGGAACGCGAGTTAGCGAGCATGCAGCCTCACGCGCGCTCATCTCTGAGGTGAGCGCGCTGTTTTTGTCCAGAGACGCCTGTCTTTGCCAGCGCCTCACCCTTCGTCAAAAAACTAGCTCCTTTCCCATACACTGTTGTTCGGCTCTTCCCGACAAAGGCGTAAAATGTGCGACCGATGCGGCAATGCGGTGAGTACGTTCGCCGCATCAGTTGCTTCTTCAAGGGGGATATGAATGGAAGACTTTGGAGAGCCAGCAGTGTCCTCGTTTGCCCAGGCGCCTGCGCCACGCCAGAGGGGTCGCAGGCGTCTTCGGTGGGGGGGCATCGCCCTCGCATTGACGCTTGCCCTGGGGATGGGCGCGTTCCTGGGGTCAACGCTCGGCGCGAGCCAGGTCCAGGCAGCAAAGGGCGCAAAGCCCGGCGGGGTGGATACCCGCCAGATGCCAACTGTCGGACCAGGCACGCCGGGCCAGTGTAATGGCGAACTGGTCGTCTCAAAGGTGAACAGCAGGACCATCACCGTTACCAGGTCGGATGGCAGCACCGCCACCATCCACATCAACTCAAGGACTCGCTACACGCAGAATGGTCATTCTGCTACGGTAAGCGCCGTTGTCGTCGGCTCCAAGATTTACGTCGTTGGCTCCTGCACTGGTCAGGGCAGGACCATCAACGCCACCAGCATTGAGATCGTCGGGTGATACCCGATCTTCTTGAATGCTTGTGGATACCGCTGATAGCGCCGCCTTCCGGGCGCCTCACCGACGAGGCTCACGAAAAGCGGCGCTGCTCGTAGGCATACTCCCTGGCATACTCCTTGCCGGATTTCCGAAGCGCCCAGCTTGATCGCTGGCGCGCTGAGAGATTCTGAGAAGCAGGAGGGTTTGTTATGCCTCAGTATGTGTTGGCGCTGGACCAGGGTACAACCAGTTCCCGCGCGATCCTTTTTAATCACGATGGCGCTGTTGTGAAGACGGCGCAGCAGGAGTTTCCGCAGATTTACCCCAGGCCAGGGCTGGTCGAGCATGACCCGGAGGACATCTGGAACTCGCAGCTTCAGGTGGCGCGGCAGGTGGTAAACAACGCGGGCGCGTCTGCTGCGGATATTGCCGCGATTGGCATTACCAATCAGCGTGAAACGACGATTGTGTGGGAGCGCGATACCGGCAGGCCGATCTTCAACGCGATTGTCTGGCAGAGCCGTCTGACAGCGCCGATCTGCGATGAACTGAAGGCGAAGGGCTTTGATAAAGAGATTCGGGCGCGCACTGGCCTGGTCACAGATGCGTACTTTTCGGGTACGAAGGTCAAATGGATTCTGGATCATGTGCCGGGCGCGCGCGAACGCGCCCGCCGGGGCGAGGTTCTGTTTGGCACCGTTGATACCTTCTTGATCTGGCGGCTTACGAAGGGCAAGGCGCATGTCACCGACTTTTCTAACGCTTCGCGCACGCTGCTCTATAACATCCAGAGGTTGGATTGGGATGATGTCATCCTCAACGAATTGGATGTGCCACGCCAGATGCTGCCGCAGGTGATGCCATCGAGCGCCGTCTACGGAGAAGCGGCCTCGGAGTTCTTTGGTGGGCCGATCAAGATCGCCGGGGACGCGGGCGATCAGCAGGCGGCTACGTTCGGCCAGGTGTGTTATGAAGCGGGCCAGGCTAAAAATACCTATGGTACTGGCTCCTTTATGTTGATGAACACGGGCGGCAAGCCGGTCCCTTCTCCCAGCGGCTTGCTGACAACCATCGCCTGGGGGTTGGGGGATGCGGCCAGACCCAATGTGACCTACGCGCTGGAGGGGAGCATTTTTATCACCGGGGCAGCGGTGCAGTGGCTGCGCGACGGCCTGGGGATTATCAAGAGCAGCAGCCAGGTGGAGGGTCTGGCGAGTACTGTGCCGGATAATGGCGGGGTCTATCTGGTTCCGGCTTTTGTGGGGCTGGGCGCGCCCTATTGGGATGACCGGGCGCGCGGCGCCATTGTCGGCCTGACACGCGGGACGACTGCCGGGCATATCGCCAGAGCCACGCTGGAAGCGATAGCCTATCAGACCCGCGACGTGGCTGAAGTGATGACGCTGGACAGCCAGGAGCCGCTGCGGCGGCTGCGCGTGGATGGCGGCGCGGTTGCCAATAATCTGCTGCTGCAATTCCAGGCGGATATTCTGGGCGTGCCAGTGGAGCGGCCCAGGGTCGCCGAGACGACGGCGCAGGGCGCGGCGTATCTGGCTGGCCTGGCGACGGGCTTCTGGCGTAATCAGCAGGAACTGATCGAACACTGGGCGCTCGATCAGGTGTTTGAGCCGCGCATGGGCAAAGATCAGCGCGAAGCACTATACGCGAACTGGAAGCGGGCGGTGGATCGCTCCCGCAACTGGGAGACGCCGCAGCAGCAAAAACGCGAGGCCCTTACTGTTTAGGTAATACCACTTGCTGAACAAGCGTGGCGCTTGCCTGGAGGGGGCAGCGTCCGCGCGAGCGCGGCGGTTCGCCGCCAGGGACGGCGGCGGTACAGGCGGATGGACGCCTGGAAGGCGGCGCTACAAGTGGCCGCTGAGACGGCGATACATACAGCTTCTTTAGGAGAACAAGACATGCAAGGCTCATTGCTCAACATTGATCGTGTTCGCGCGAACAGGTTCCTGGGCAGCATCTGGGGGGAACTCATAGCTGAGTTTCTGGGTACGATGGTGCTGATCCTCTTTGGCGATGGCGCTGTGGCAATCGCCCTGGGAGCCGGTACGGGGTTCAACAATCCCCTGTTCAATAACTGGATGGTGATTTCCCTGGGGTGGGGTCTGGGTGTTATGCTGGGCGTCTATGTGGCTGGCGCGGTGACTGGCGCGCACATCAATCCGGCGGTCACATTGGCCTTTGCTTTGCGGAGGAAGTTTCCCTGGGCGAAGGTCGTCCCATACTGGATTGCTCAAGTCCTGGGGGCGTATGCTGGCGCGGCGATGGTGTACTTCAACTACAATTGGTTTATCTCGAACTATGAAGCCGCGAATCATATCATTCGCGGCGTGACAGCCAACAACGCGGCCATTTTGTCAGCGAAGATTCTCTACACGTTCCCGAACTCGTTGCAGATTCCGGGTAATCCTCCCGCGACCGTCTCGAACCTGGCCGGATTCGCCGATCAGGTGTTGGGAACGGCGCTGCTGGTGGGCCTGATTTTTGCTGTGGTTGATCTGTTGAACCAGCCAGTGCAATCGAACCTCGCGCCTTTTATCATTGGTTTGATCGTGGTGGCAATTGGCCTGTCCTTTGGGTTGAATGCAGGGTATGCGATTAACCCGGCGCGCGATTTTGGCCCGCGTTTGTTCGCGTTCACCGTTGGCTATGGGCTGCTCGCTATTCCCGGCCCAGGAGGGTATATGTGGGTGCCGATTGTCGGGCCGCTCGTCGGCGGTGTCATTGGGGCGCTGGTCTATGACCTGGGCATTCACTCGGTTCTGGTGGCGCGCCACGAACAAGCAGCGAGCGCCCTTGAAGAACGCGGCAGAACCGTCCGAGAGCAACCAGGAGCGGCTGGCCCTGAGATGGAGGAGCGTGGCCGTACTACCCGCGAGGTCTGAACGGCCTGTGTTTCCTGCTGCGTGGTGGCTGGGAAAGGGAGTTGCTCGTTGTAGGTGTGTGGAAAATAGAGTCTGTTGCTGGTGTATGAGGATAAGGATACGCAGGTGGAAAGTCAACTATGCGAAAGGAGGGGGCGCTTCCTCCCACTTCTCTCGGCAGTGGGTACCCGCGCCCAAAAGAGCATGGAAACCTTTTCGGCTGCGGCGCGCGGCGAATATCTCGAACGGATGGCCCGCGAACCTTTTGATGTGCTGGTCATCGGCGGTGGCATTACGGGAGCAGGCGTTGCGCTTGACGCGGCTACACGCGGCTATTCGGTGGCGCTGGTGGAGCGCAGCGACTTTGCCAGCGGCACCAGCAGTAAATCAACGAAGCTGGCGCATGGGGGCATCCGTTATCTGCCCCAATTCGATTTTGGCCTGATCCATGAGGCGCTGGTTGAGCGCGGGCTGATGCTGGAGAATGTGCCGTTTCTGGTGCGCCCGATGGGCTTTGTGCTGCCGATGTATCAGGGTGATCGCCATCCGGTGGGCTTGCCGGTGACGCTGCCAGGCGGCATAGGCAATAGCTGGGTGCTGGATATTGGCCTGCACCTTTATGATGCGCTGGCCGGACGTCGGAACATTCAGCGCCACCGCCGCATCAGCCAGGCAGAAGCACTGAGGCTGGCTCCGGCGCTGAAGCCTGAAAAGCTGCGGAATGCTTTCACCTATTACGATGCCCAGCTTGATGACGCGCGCTTAACGCTGGTGGGGCTGCGAACGGCGGCCCGCTGGAACGCGGCCATTGCCAACCACGCGGAAGTGATCGGTTTCCAGCAGCGCGATGGTAAGCTTTCTGCCGCGCAGGTGCGCGATAAGCTGACGGGGCGCGAGTTGACGATTCAGGCGCGCCATTTTGTGAATGCGGGCGGTGTCTGGGCAGAACGGATTGAGGCGCTGACGGGCGGAGCAGCCCAAATTGAGGTGCAGCCGAGCAAGGGCGTGCATCTGGTGGTTTCACGCGAGCGCCTGCGGCTGGAGGAGATGGCGATTGTTCTGCCGCAGACGGAAGATAACCGCATCCTGTTTGTGATCCCCTGGGAGGGCCGGGCGATTATCGGGACTACCGATACGGGCGCTGGCGATCTCGATCATCCCACCACCAGCCAGGAAGACATTGAGTATCTTATCCGGCATGTGAACCGCTATCTGGACGTGCATCTGACCCAGGATGATGTGGTAAGCACCTTTGCGGGGTATCGCCCGCTGGTCCGTTCGCGCGATAAGACGCAGGGCAAGAATCTGTCGCGCACCCACGCGATTCTGGAACACCCTAACGGCCTGATTTCGATTGTCGGCGGGAAGCTGACGACCTGGCGTCGGATGGGCCAGGATACGGTTGATCACCTGGCGCGGCGTGATCATCTGCCAATTCGGCATCCCACCGAGCATTTGCTGCTGCTGGGGGCCGAACGCTGGTCGGAAGCTGCTGAGGAGCTTTCCAGGCGGGCGCGCGCGTTGGGGCTGGGCGCGGATATTGTGGAGCATCTTGGCTTGTACTATGGCGGTGAGGCGCTGGCGGTGCTTGATCTGATCGATCACGATGCCAGCCTGGCGCGGCGCATTGTGCCTGATCTGCCCTATATTCGGGCGGAGGCGCCGTATGCCTGCCGCGCTGAGATGGCGCTGAAACTGGAAGATATGATGGAGCGCCGCACGCGCCTGGCGATTGAAGATCGCCAGCGAGGCGCTGACGTTGCTGGAGATGTGGCGAAACTGATGGCCCTTCAGCTTGGCTGGTCGGCAGGGCAAAAACGCGAGCAGATCAACGCTTATCGCGCCTGGGTGGGCAAAGAGGAGCTATCAGAGCAGGCGCCTGTTTGAGCCGTTTCCAGCTTGATCTGGACTTTCTCGCCGACTTTGCGCTCTGTGCCTGCGAGCAGCCGCCGGATGTTATCATGATGCTCGGCAACCACCCAGGCGCTGCTGACGAGGGCGTAAGCGAAGTGCGCCCAGGAGTCGCGTTTACTGAGCGCCAGAGACAGTGACATCACCGCCTGGCTGGAGACGCCGATCATCGATCCCAACGAGATATAGCGCGTCAGGGCGATAGGCACAGCGGCAGCTATCAGGGCGGTCCAGGTGATGAACGGGTTCATGGGCAGCATCGCGCCGCCAGCGGTCAGGACGCCGCGCCCACCCCGGAAGCGCAGGAAGATCGAGCGTGTGTGTCCGAGAACTGCTCCCATACCTGCGGCTGCGTCGTTCCAATCGTCGCGCGGCTTGAAGAGCGCGCGCGAAAGCAATACCGGCAGCGCGCCCTTGAGTATATCCAGAACAGCGACCAGTCCGGCGCTGCGAGGGTCGAGGATGCGCAGCACGTTGGTTGCGCCGGTTCTGCCGCTGCCATAGCGGCGCACATCAACGCCCTTCCAGCGCCCGATCATCACCCCGGAAGGGAACGAGCCAAGCGCATACCCCAGCAGCAAGGAGAGGAGCCAGCGAACAACACGCATGGAGAGCGCCCCCTTTCTGGCGCTACAGGTGGTTTCCCGCAGCATGTGTGCCAGCACAGGCGCCCGGCGAACTGCGTGAAAGGGCAGCGCGCGCCTGGGCCAGCGTTGGGCCGCCGGGACGGCGGCGCTACGAGTGGCCGCTGAGACGGCGGCGCTACGGGGTTTATGTCGTCTGCGGAACGCGGTAGGCGCGAATCCCTGTTATCGAGGCAAAGTCGCGGGTAGCCAGGATGAGCCTTGCCTGCGCGTTAGGCAGAGGAATCTTCGCGTCCACCAGAGGATGGTTATCGAAGTAGGACAAGAGGCGTGTGCCGTCCAGTACGAGGATAAGCGTATGCTTCTTACCATCGGTCCAGGCTGTGCTTCCACCGGAGGCTGTGCCATCGTTAGTAAAGTTTCTATTATTCGTTGAGTGCGCGGCCTGCGGGGCTGCGCTGTTGGTGAATCGCAGGCGATAATAGAGATGGCCGCTCTTTCCGGTAGTAGTGGTATCCAGCAGGATATAGAACTCTCGGTCGGATGCCGCCGTCAAATCAACGGCGATAGCCAGGGGAGTCGGGAACGTCCGGGCGCTGTAGGTCAGGATGCCATTTGTAAGATTTACTCTGCCTGGTGGGGTACGCAGATCAGCACGCCCATTTTTATCAAGCAGGGCTGGCCCGTCCCACGGTCCAGACCCCTGGTTCAGATCAACGGTGACGAATGGGCTTTGCGCGAGGATGCGGGTGAGAAGGTCGGCTGCCAACACTTGCGTGGGTGTGGGTGTTGGTCCGAGCGTGGCTGTGGTGGTTGGCGCAGATGTCGGCTGCTGAGTAATCTGAGCGACGGGTGTATTATTTTGCGGCGTACTCTTTTGGAATGGGCCTATTTGCATGAACGCTCCGCCGCCCAGGACAGCGCCCAACAGCACGACGGCAGCCAGCGCGGCCAGTGCGACCATCAAACCGCGTCGGCGTGGCCGACCCTCCGAAGCTGGTTTGTCGCCTTTGGGCGCTTTGGGGGGCTGACTGGGTTTTTCGACTGGAAGCGTCGGAAGTGACCCTTCGTCCACCTTTCCTGCAATCGTGGGCAGCGAACTCTCGGCAGCCTGCGCCTTCGGCTCCACAGGGTCTCTTGATGTTACCAGATCGTCGGTGATGATGGTGGCGGCAGAGGACACCCCTGAAGACCCCAGCACAGCCGTCGGGGCCAGGGGAATATCTTGCCCGGATTCTTTGGGCTTTTCCCTGGGCTTTTCCGATTGCAGGTCAGCGGCTCGAACGGCTGGCATGATGGGAAAAGAGTCGTGCGAAGGGACCAGGCCGGCCTCCGCCAGCGCCTCACGGGCAGCCTCCGCCATGCTTCCTACGGATGGATAACGTTCCTCTGGTGTCTTTGCCATGCCGCGCTGGACGATGCTGGCAAGCGATTCAGGGATGCCTTTCACCAGGGAGGCGACAGATGGGGGGGCGTCGTTTAGATGACGAAACATGAGTTCAACGGGCGAGCCGCGATAGGGGAGATCGCCGGTCAAGAGATAAAAGAAGAGGATCGCCAGCGAATATTGGTCGCTGGCAGGGCTGGCGTGGCCCTGGAACTGCTCTGGAGCCATGTAGGTGGGCGTGCCGGAGAGGTGGGTGGTATTGGTGGAATAGGCGAGAAACTTGGAAAGGCCAAAATCGGCGAGAAAGAGGTGCAGACGCTTCATGCCACGCCCGCCTCCGCTGGAGCGTGAAAGCGAACGAATCAGAAAATTAGCTGGTTTCACGTCGCGGTGGATGAAGTTGCGGTCATGCGCGTACTGGAGGGCGGATGCAGCCTGCTCGATATACAGCAGAGCTTCCCCAGGCGGCAAGGGGAGGTGAAGCTGCTGGCGTGGCCCAGAACGCAGCGCGTCCTGAAGCGAGCCTTCAGGAATGTAGGGCATTACCAGATAGGCGGTGTCCCCCTCGCGTCCGGTATCATACAGCGATAAAATATGCGGATGCTCCAGCGCCATCAGCGCCTCGGCCTCGCGTGTCAACTCTTCCGCCGGTTCGGCGCCCCCAGGCGGGACATCGGCTTTGACATCCAGATGCACCAGTTTGATGGCAACCTGGCGCTTCAGACGAAGCTGGTCGGCAAGGAAGACTTGCCCCATGCCACCTTCGCCAATTTTCTTGAGCAGCTTGTAGCCAGCAATTTCTTGCCCATCTTGTGCCACGACATTTTTCCTCCCCTGTGAGCTTTGCCTGGTCGGCGTAATGGGAGTATAGCAGTTTCAACAACAACAGGCAAGGCCCATTCCCATCAGCAAATGGTTTCTGATCTATGCCAGTCCTGGGAGGCTCACCGGCAAGCGTCCTTGCGGTTGTATTTCGCCAAAGAGGACGCGCGCCGCCGCCGCCAGGGCTGGCTGGGTGTATTCATAGGTGGCGAGATAGGTGCGCAGGGCCGGAAAAGCCAGCAAATCATACGGATTGCCCACAGCAACGCCTATGACGGGTGCGTCTGTCTGGAGCAAGGCTTGCATAAGTTGTGTCTGGTGTTTGTCCAGATTGGCGTTCATAGTGAGCACGATGGTTGCTTTTGCACTCCTGGCGGCTTGCAGCGCCCGCTGGTATTCGGCCTCGGTTGGCTGAGGAGAAAGAGAGAGGATGTTTACCGCGTTGTGGCGCTGGCGGATGATTTCAGCAAAGAACTTGTGATGATGCGCTTTGTCTGAAGCCTGGGAAAAAGTAGTGGGCCTGGGCAAGAGGACGAGAAGCGCATCTGACGGGTCCAGGCGGAGCGGCAGCAGCGCATCTTCGTTTCTGACGAGGGTGGTTGATTGTTCGTAGGCGCGCTGAGCAAGCTGTTGGTGTGCTTCGCTGCCGGCCCAGGCTGGCGGCGCGGCGGGCAGGGCGTCATCCCAGGATACAAGGCGCTGCTTGAGGCGCAGCACGCGCTCTACGGCCTGGCTGATGGTTTCCGGGGGGAGCGCGCCTGATCTGGCTCCGGCTAGTGCGGCCTCGATGCTGGCGCGCTGGCGGTCATAGCGATGCGAGACCAGGACCAGATCGGTCCCAGCCTTCAGCGCCAGTATCGATCCCTGTTCAGCGCCAACGGTTTTGGTGATGGCGTCCATTTCCATACAGTCGGAGATGACGACGCCCTCATAGCCAAGCTGCTCGCGGAGCAGGTCATGTATGACGGCGGGCGATACGGTGGCAGGCAGCCCATCGGGCGGCATAATGGCGGGCAGGGAGATGTGCGCGATCATTACCGTGTCTGCGCCCGCCTCGATGCCGCGCTTGAAGGGGACGAGTTCGACGGCAGACAGGCGCTCCATGCTGTGTGGGACAACTGGCAGGGCGCGATGAGAGTCCGTTGCGGTGTCGCCATGACCCGGAAAGTGCTTGATCGCAGTGATAATACCAGCAGCGCGATAGCCCCGCACCGCAGCGGCGGTGAGTCGGGCCACCTGCTGGGGGTCTTCGCCGAACGAGCGCACGCCGATGACCGGATTGGCAGGGTTGTTGTTGACATCGGCAACTGGCGCGAGGTTCATGTTGATGCCGACGGCTTTGAGTTCTTCGCCGGTGGCCTGGGCCACGTCATAGGTTATCTGCTCTGAGCCGATGGCGCCCAGGGCCATGCTGCCCGGAAAGGCGGTCATATCCGGCCCCAGCCGCCGCACCATGCCGTTTTCCTGGTCAATGCTGATGAGCAGGGGATAACGATGCCCGGCTGCCTTTGCTGCTCCTTGCAGGCTGCGAGTCAGCGCCGAGACCTGCTGGGCGCTGGCGATGTTGCGCGAAAAAAATATGACGCCGCCAACATGGTAACGCTGAATCAGGTCAATGATCCCTGGCGAGGCGCTGGTTCCGTCGAAGCCAACCATAAAAAGCTGGCCGATTTGCTGCTCAAGGGTCATTCCGGTGGTGTCTCCTGGCATGTGGGTTATCTCCTTTGAGAGACATTGTGCGCTGGCTTGTTGGCCCATGTGCTGGCCGTTTCCAGGTGGATAGCCGCGCGGGCGGCGCTGAGCGCGGGCTGATCAACGATAGCAACGCGGCCAAGGGGCTGGCGGCGGCGGATGCGGCGCAGCGTCTGGCTGCGGAAAGCGGCTTCGTGCAGGAACAGTCCTCCGCCAAGCGCCAGAGCAACGCGCCCGCCTGAGAAATCAAGAGCGTTGCAAACGGTGATGGCTGCGAGGGCCAGTTCATCTGCGGCGTGCCGCGTAATCTTGCGCGCCGCGTGATCTCCGGCGCGGGCCGCCAGGAAGACCAGGGACGAGAGGCGCGCGATTTCGGCTTTGTCATCGTTGTTATAGACACGCCCGATCATATCGTCTGGTCTATCAAGGTTCCAATGGGTCATGATATGCTCCAGCAGAGCGGTGGCCTCGCCCCGGCCATCGGCAGCGCGTGTTGCCGTCTGCAAGGCCAGGCGGCCTATGTCATAGCCGCTGCCTTCATCCCCCAGGATATGCCCCCAACCGCCAGCGCGCGTGATAACGCCGCGCGCGTCTCTCCCCAGGGCGATTGAGCCGGTTCCCGCGACGAGCGCCACGCCAACGGCGTCATCCAGGGCGCTCAGCAGGAGTTCGGCGTCGTTAGTGAGACGGATGAAGTCGGCCAGCGACTGAAGCCAGGGGAGGAGCAGAGCCAGATCGCCGGGCCGATCAACGCCTGCCAGGCCAAGCCACGCGGCCTTGAGAGGCAATCGGCAGGCGGCGCAGGCTGCTGCCTGCTCAGCCGCCGCGTGGAGATGTTTGATGGCTTGCTCGACGCCGACAGCCGCGTAATTTGCGCTGCCAGCCAGCGCGCGCCCGCGCTCGATGCCCTGCGCATCTACGATCACGGCCAGCGTTTTGCTGCCGCCGCCGTCAATGCCCAGGAAATGAGGATTGGGATGTTTATCGGCTGAAATGCTGGTCATGGGCGCGCGTCCAGGGCTGCGCGAAGAATGCTGCCATGTGCGGCAAGGCGCGCTCTGGCCTGCTCCGGCTCGATGTTGGCGCGCGCTGCGAGGATGGCGGTCTTGACCTCGCCGCCTGAAGCCACGAGCAGGGCCTCGGCGGCATCCTGCTCCAGTCCGGTAGCCTGCCGCACGATCTCTAAAGCGCGTTGATGGAGTTTCTGGTTAGTCGGCTGAACATCTACCATCAGGTTGCCGAACGTCTTGCCCAGCAGAATCATCGCGCCGGTGCTGAGCATATTCAGCACCATCTTCTGCGCAGTGCCTGCTTTCAGGCGTGTCGAGCCGCTGATGACTTCTGGCCCGACGATTGGCGCGATGATGATGTCTACCTGCTGTTCCAGCGGTGTGCCAGCGTTGCAGGCCAGGCCAATGGTCAGCGCGCCTTGTTCTCTGGCGTAGGCGATGGCCCCAAGGACATAAGCCGTTCGCCCGCTGGCGGTGATGCCCACCAGCGCGTCTGCCTCGGTGATGTTGAACTGCGCCGCGTCGGCCCTACCAGACTCGGCGCTGTCCTCTTTGTCCTCCATAGCCCTGGTAAGGGCCGATGGGCCGCCAGCCATACAGCCAATAATCATGTCGGAGGGCGTGTTGAAGGTTGGCGGACACTCCGAGGCATCGAGCGCGCCCAGGCGGCCCGACGTGCCAGCGCCCATATAGATCAGCCGACCACTACGCCTCAGCCGCGCCGCAATCGCTTCAATGGCTCTGGCGATCTGTGGCAATTCCTGCTGAACAGCGCCCGCGACTCTGGCGTCTTCCGCATTCATGGCGCGGACGATCTCCAGAGGCGTCATGCGGTCAATCTCCCTGGTCGCCTGATTAACCTGTTCGGTTGCGAGTTGGTTATAAGGCTGCCCCTGCGAAAGACGCGCGTTCGGATCGGCTGACATGCTGCCTGCCCTTCTCTGCTCGTTCAATATCCTCTGATATTTCACTAAGAATGCCTCACACAACCGACGGTTGGCCCCACCCCTGCCGCCTGGAAGGACGGCGCTACAACCCCGCCCCTGCTCGTGCGGAGGTTGTGTGAGGCGCTCTAAGAGAACAACTGCTCGCGCCGAAGGTGGGTATAGAAGATATATTTGTTGCCGCAGTAGACAGATTTGGCGTACTCGATGGGCTGATAGCGGTCAGTAAAGGTGGTGCGGCGGGTATACAGAACGGAACTGCCAACGGGGATTTTCAGGATTTGCGATTCTTCATTGCCTGCCAGCCCGGCCTCCAGTTCTTGCTCGGCTTCCATGAGCGGCACGCCGTATTTCGATTCGAGCAGCCGATAGAGTGAGTTTTGTTCCAAATCTTCTTCCAGCAGCTTTTCGCAGCCCTTGAAATTGATATGAGAAAGCTCGATGGCAAGCGGCTCACCATCGGCGAGGCGCAGCCGGTGCAAGCAAAAGATCAAATGGCCCACACTCACACGGAGTTTTTCGGCGGTGATCTCTGTGGCGGGGCGCATCTGGACCGAAAGCACTTTTGTACTCGGCTGCTGGCCGCGCGCGCGAATATCTTCGGTAAAGCCGGTGAGGCGCATCAATTGCTGGGTAATCTTGTGGCGGGTGACAAATGTGCCTTTGCCTTGCTCGCGGTAGAAGACGCCTTCGTTCACCAGATCGGTGATGGCCTGGCGAGTGGTCATGCGGCTGATGCCATAGGTTTCGCTTAATTCGCGTTCAGATGGGATGAGGTCGCCAGGCTTCCATTCCCCGGAGCGAATCTTTTCTCGTAAGATTTCTTTCAACTGATGATAGCGAGGGACAGGGCTATGCCGGTAAATAGTACTCATGCTCTCTCATCCCAACCTTTCTAGCGTGTTCACAAACTCTCCAGGCATTATATGAGATAGCAGCCGGTAAGCATAGGCCCTGGAGTTATTGAAGGGTTGATTTTCTTGCGCCGATATGGTACTACTACAGCAGGTGGTATAATTAGTATGTTGTATAGACCACATATCTTCTAATATAATGCCAGATAATCTGCTGGCTGTCAAGCCTGGAAGGGAGGAATCTGAAGCGTTTCACCCGATAACGCGAACCAGCAGCAGTTCGAGTGGAGAGAGCATTCATGAGATTGATGTTACATGGCGTCCATCTGGTGGACGCCGTTTCTGAACTTCCCGACGGCGACATTTCTCTTGATGGCGCACACATCCAGGCGGTAGGCACTTCATCTGAGCTGGCAGGGACGGTCATTGATGCGACGGATATGATCGTGATGCCGGGGTTTATTGATGTGCATACACACGGAGGAGGGGGCTATAACTTACATACCAGTGATGCCGGGGAGATTCAATCTTATATGCGTTGGGCGCCGGAAACAGGTGTCACTTCGTTTCTAATTGGCGTAGTCGGGACGCCTGGCGCGCTGCCCGAAGCGCAGTTGCAGGCGGCAGTTGAGGCTATTGATGCTCAGGAATCTGGCGCTGAACCGCTGGGGATTCACCTGGAAGGGCCATATATCAGCGCCCAACGCCGGGGGGCGCATATGCAATCATGGCTGCGCCTGCCAGATGTCGCTGAGATTGAGCGTGTGCTGGCGCTGGCCGGTGGTCATTTGCGCCTCATCACTCTGGCCCCTGAACTGCCCGGCGCTGCGGCAATGATCCGGCGGCTCGTCGAAGCTGGCGTCACCGTGAGTATCGGCCACACCGACGCGACGTATGAACAAACCCAGGAAGCGATTGAACTGGGGATTACGCATGCCACCCACTGCTGCAACGCGATGCGCCCGCTTCATCATCGCCATCCAGGCCCACTGGGCGCGATTGCCGGGGCGAGCCAGGTGTATGGCGAGTTGATTGCAGATGGCCTGCATGTCCACCCGGCCATGATGAGTATCGTGATGAAGAGTCTGGGGCCAGGGCGCACGATTGTGATTACGGATGCGCTCTCCGCAGCAGGTATTCCCGATGGTCCCTTCACCTTTGCCGGACAGCCAGCCCAGGTGATTCATGGTGTTGCGCGCCTGGCCGATGGGACGATTACCGGCAGCGTGCTGACGATGGATCAGGCGCTTAGAAATATCGTGCAGATGGGGGATTTGTCGCTTCAGGAGGTTGTGGGCATGCTCACGCTTAATCCGGCCCAGGCGGCGCGTGTCGCAGGGCGCAAAGGGCGGTTACAGGCTGGCTACGATGCTGATCTGGTCATCTTTGACAGCGCGTTCCAGCTTCAGGCCACCATTTGCCGAGGAACGCTTGCCTTTGCGACGGATGCCTGGCGCGAGCGCCTGAGCGTTCTTCTGGCCCCTCCCGATGAGCGCGCGCTGGTGATAAAGCCAGAAAAAAGCCGCCGCCAGACGCAGGACCAACCGCCTGGCGTGTAGGCAGGTTCTATGTTGGCACAGGTGTTTACAGGGTGCGCGTGACTTTCTGAAGCCCGCGAGGGAGATCGGGGTTCAAGCCTTTGGCAAGGGTGAGATGAAGGGCCAGGGTCTGGCCGGGGATGATGGCGCTGAGCGGACTAAGCCACTCTGGAAGAGATGCGGCGATTGGCAGCGGCGTTTTGGCGAGTGCGAGCGCCTGGGGCGCTTCGGAGATGACGAGCAGTTCTGCGCCGCGCGCTTGCAGCGACTCTGCCAGGTCAAGCATGTCGTCGAACGCCATGCCCGTTGGCATGATGAGGACAACGGGAGAGCCGGTTTCAATCGTGGCGATGGGGCCGTGACGGAAATCCGCCGAGGAATAGGCGGACGCCATGACGTAGGTGAGTTCTTTGAGCTTGAGCGCCAACTCGAAGGAGGTTGCGTAGTTATAGCCGCGCCCGATCACGACGCACTGGTCCATATAGCGGTAGCGTTCAATGCGCTGGGCAATCTCAGCGGTTCCCTGTAGGGTGGTCTGGAGCGTTTCGGGGAGTTGTTGCAGTTCGGCCAGGCGCTCTTGCTTGCCACTCCATAGAGCGGCGAAGGCAGCTATCACGGCAAGCTGGGCGGTGTAGGTTTTGGTTGCCGCGACACTCTGTTCAGGGCCAGCGTGCAGTTCCACGACATGATCTGCTGCGGCTGCGAGGGGAGAGCCGCCGTCGTTAGTAATTGCCAGGGTAGGCCGTCCCTGTCTTTTGCCCTCTTCCAGGACGGCGATAATATCGGGCGACTGGCCTGATTGCGAGATGCCCACGACCAGCGCGCCCGCCATGCGCGGCGCGGTTTTATAGAGGGTGTGCAAGGATGGCGCGGCCAGGGCTACCGGATAGCTGGCGAGCGCCGCCCAGGCATACTGGGCATAGATGGCGGCGTGGTCTGAGGAGCCACGCGCCGCGATCAAAGCGTAATCAAAAGAGGGGAGCTGCGCGGTGATATGGGTCATGTGGCGCAGTTCAGCTCGCAGGAGATCGCCGATTACCCCTGGCTGGCTCCCGATTTCTTGTTCGAGCAGTGAGGTCATAGACCCTCCTCTGAGTTTCCTGAGCGGGAACATGGTAACGTTTTTCTCAGGTTCATTTTATCGTATTTCTGGTATAGTGGTCTAGATGTCTTGACAAATGGACACGGACCAGGTACACTACGTTACAACAGCCAATCAGGGAAAAAGCATTGAGTTTTATACACGTGCGCCTGGCTGAAGAACAAGCAGAGCAATACTAGACCGGCATGGAAATGCTAGAAAGGAGCGGGAATCTCTGGCTCGTTGGCTCCGGTTGGTGGTTCACAGCAGCGCGGTGGTCGCTGCCCTGGTTTTCAGTCAAAGACTATTTTGCCGATCAAACAGGTGATCAAATTCTCCGGCATGAGGAGGTTTTGTATGGCTTTCCATACGTTCCCCTTGCGGTCTTTCAAGGCGAAAGGCACAGCAGCCTCGCTATCCTTCATTTTCCTGGTGGTTGCTACACTTCTGCTCGCGGCGTGCGGCAACCCGCCCGCCAACAATTCCGGCCCCAAAGTCCTGAAGGCAATCGCCAATACGAATGGCAGCTATACCGAGTCCTTTACACCCTTTGGGGCAAATCCCAATGATGGCACCTTTATGATCTATGAGCCGATGGTGTTCGTGGACGCCATCAACGGCCAGGAAACGCCGATGCTGGCAACCGCCCATACCTTCAACAGTGACAACACCCAGTTGTCGTTTACGATCCGCCAGGGGGTCAAGTGGTCGGATGGGCAAGCATTCACTGCTGATGATGTGGTGTTCACCTTCAATCTACTCAAGCAGTATCCGGCGGCAGATGGCAACGCGCTGTGGAGCTACTTGAGTAGTGTAGAGAAGTCAGACCCGAATACGGTCGTCTTCACGTTCAAGACAGCCAATGTACCCCTGCTGCCATACATTGAGGGCGTCAACATCGTGCCTCAGCATACCTGGCAAACTGCGGGCGATCCCACCAAGTTTGTGAACTCGACTCCGATTGGCACTGGCCCCATGAAGCTGAAGAGCTTCACAGCGCAGCTTATCACGCTGGTCAAGAACTCCGATTATTGGCAGGCCGACAAGGTGAAGGTTGACGAACTGCAATATCAGGCGGTTGGGAACGCGCAGGCGGCGATCCTGGCGCTCCAAAGTCATACCGTTGACTGGTCGGGTGTTTTCAGCCCTGCGGTCAATACGTTTGTGAAGGCAGACTCCGCGCATAACCATCAATATATGGTCCCGGTGGCTCCTGTCAGCCTGATCCTGAACCAGACGATCTATCCGCTCAACCAGTTGCCAGTTCGCCAGGCCATCAGCGTCGCGCTGGATCGCCAGCAGATGTCAAGCGCCGGTGAGGCGGGGCTGGAGCCGGTGATTAGCCCGACCGGGCTGACGGCTGGGCAGAAGGATTTCATGGACCCGCAGTACGCGAGTCTCACCTTTGGCGCGCCAGACCCCAACAAGGCGGCGCAGATTCTGACCAGCGCGGGCTACACCAAGGGTTCAGATGGCATCTTTGTTGACCCGCACGGCGGCAAGTTGTCGTTCACGGCAGAGGTGCCAAGCGACTTTAACGATTATGTGCAGAACCTGCAAATCGCGGCGCAAAACCTCAAGGCGGCTGGCATTGACCTGAAAGTCAATCAGGTGTCAGACGACTCGTACTTCAATGATCGCGGTTCAGGGAATTACCAGATCATGATGGTTGGCGCGCTGTATGGCCCAACGCCGTTCTACTACTTCAACGACATCTTGAACAGCGCCAACATTGGTCAGGGCGGCCTCAACTGGCCTCGCTGGAAGGACACAGCGACAGACCAGTTCCTGAACCAGTACGCCACCTCGACCGATCCGAACGTGCAGAAGCAGGCGCTGTATGGCATTCAGAAGATCATGGTGGAGCAACTGCCGGTTATTCCGCTGCTGGGCGCTATCGAGTTCTTCGAGTACACGACAGTCAAATGGACTGGCTGGCCTACACCGGATAATCCGTATGCCATCGGCTCTCCCTACACGCGGCCTCCGGGTGATAACACGCAGGTGATCTTGCACCTCACGCCAGCCTAGCGCAGATTTTCTGTGCCCTTCCTCGGCCTGGGGGGATGGCCGCGAGGTCGTCCCCTCAGCGTTAACCAATGGGGCGCGGTTCCACCAATGATCGGGGGTTGCCGCTGGTAGCGCCGCCGTCTCGGCGGCCAACGGTGGCCTGCTGGCGCCGTGGCCTGGAGGGCGAACGCTCGCCCTGGCGAAGCGGTGGCCGCCTGGAAGGCGGCGCTACAGGTGGCCCCCGCTTTTTGGTAGAACCAATGGGGCGTCGCGCTCTTGATCGGACCCTTTATACCTGTGTTATGATGGCGCAGAGCCAGATGTGGTATCACCCAAACGATGTAGATAGCAGGCGCTTATCTGCACAAGGAGAACCCCTATGCGCCACTTGATCCGTCGCCTGAGCATTTATCTTCTGGCGGTCTGGGCAGCCATTACCCTCAATTTTTTTCTGCCTCGCCTCGCGCCAGGCGACCCGGCCTCGGCGCTCTTTTTTCGCCTTTCGCAGCATGGTTCGGTGAACCCCAATCTCTTGAACGCGCTGAAAATTGAGTTTGGGGTGGATACGACTGACCCGTTATGGGTGCAATACTTCAAGTATCTGAATAATCTGCTTCATGGGAATTTAGGGATTTCGACCACGTTTTTCCCCACTACAGTGGCAGATATTATCAACCAGAATATCAGGTGGACACTGGTGCTCTTGACGGTCAGCGTGTTGATCAGTTTTGCGCTCGGCACGCTCATCGGCATCGTGATGGCCTGGCGGCGCGGCTCGGCGTTCGATACGGCGCTTTCTGCGCTGATGACCTTTTTCTACTCGCTGCTCTATCCCTGGTTGGCCTTCGTCGTGTTCTATTTTTTCTCCTTTGTCCTGGGCTGGTTTCCTGTCCTGGGGCAAGGCTATGATGCTTCGAGAGTAACTCCTGGTTGGAACCTTGATTTTATTCTGGACGCGGCCTACCATGCTATTCTGCCCGCGTTCACCATCGTGATCTCGACCATTGCAGGGTGGATGCTGACGATGCGGAATACCATGATTACGACGCTTTTTGAAGATTATGTCACGATGGCAAAGGCGAAGGGCCTCACCTCGCGCCGCGTGATGTTCGCTTATGCGGCGCGGAACGCGATTTTGCCCAGTGTGACTGGCTTTGCGCTGGCGCTGGGAGGGGTGATCGGTGGGCAACTGTTCGTCGAAGCGATCTTTTCGTATCCTGGCATCGGCTTTTCCCTGTTTCAAGGCATCCAAAACGACGACTTTGCTCTGACACAGGGAATCCTCCTGCTGGTGATTGTGGCAACTGTTGTTATGAACCTCATTGCTGATCTGCTCTATGCTGTGCTTGATCCGCGTGTGCGCCAGGAAAGGAGCTAGTGGGAGTGAGCCAATCGCCTTCTTCGCAATTTTCACCAACAGCGATTGGTGAGCATGATGCTCTGCCTGCTGTTCGCTCTCCGCAGGAGCAGCGCAAGAAGCGTCTGGAAGCTGTTCTCTCGCGCATTCTGGCCTGGCTCTCTGTCTTCTGGGGCCTGGTGACATTCAATCGGAAAGTCATGGTGGGCTGTAGCATCATCGGGTTCTTCGTAATGGTGGCGATCTTCGGGCTGCTCTTCGTCCATCAAGACCCCCTGGCCTATACGACCAATCTGGTGGCTGCTCCCTCGTTCGAACACTGGCTGGGGACCAACCAGGCGGGACAGGACGTGTTTATCCAGATGATCGTTGGCACCCGTGTCACGCTCTTCTGGTCGTTTGTGACCGGACTGGCGGTATTAGTTATATCGGTCACAATTGGGCTGGTCGGCGGGTATTTTGGGGGTGTGGCGGATGATATTCTTTCGGTGCTTACCAATGTCTTCCTGGTGATTCCCGCGCTGCCTCTGGCGATTGTCGCCTCGCAATATTTCGCCAGAACCGAAGTGACTATCGCTGTGGTGGTTGCGCTGACAAACTGGCCCTGGGGGGCGCGCGTGATCCGAGCGCAGACGCTTTCGATGCGCAATCGAGAGTTTGTCACAGCAGCGCAAGCTGGTGGAGAGCGTTCGTGGCGCGTCATTTTCGCGGAGATATTCCCGAACCAACTGTCCATCGTGGCTGCCAACTTTGTCACCACGACGATTCAAGTCCTCCTGGCGGTGGCTGGCCTGGAGTTTCTTGGTTTCGGTAATACGTTCACAGTGAGTTGGGGAACGATTCTGTACGGGGCCTATACTCAAGGCGCAATAATTCTGGAGGCGTGGTGGTGGTTCGTTCCCCCTGGTCTGTGCATTGCGCTGCTTGGAGCGGGTCTGGCGCTCTTGAACTTTGGGATAGACGAGATTGCTGACCCCCGTTTGCGCCGCGAACGCCCGGCAAAGAGCGCCAAGAAGAGCGCCAGCAAGCTAGCCAAAGAGAAGGCGGTGGCCGATGGATACGAGTAGGCAGAAGCAGGCGCTCCTTGAGGTGAAACGCCTGAGCGTGGATTATGAGGCGGCGAGCGGTACGGTGCATGCGGTGGACGACGTAAGTTTCACGTTGCAGCGCGGTGAGGTGCTGGGCCTGGCAGGCGAGAGCGGCAGCGGCAAATCAACACTGGCCTATGCTATCTCGCGGCTCTTGAACCCGCCCGCGATCATCACTGGCGGCGAAGTTCTTTACTATCCGCCTACGGCGGCGGACGCTGGACGGCGCCGGGTGGATGAGAACCTCGCGCGCGTTTCCAGAACATTCAGCGCAGGCGTTGCTGGGCAACCTGTTGATGTCTTGCAGCTTTCGCCCGCGCAGTTGCGGGCTTTTCGTTGGAATGATCTGGCGATTGTCTTTCAGAGCGCCATGAACGCGCTGAATCCGGTGATGAATATTGGCGCGCAAATTATGGATGTGTTGCAGACGCATCGCCCAGGTATGAACGGCAAAGAGCGCAAGCAGCGCGCGCTCGAACTGCTGCGGCTGGTTGGTATTGCGCCTGATCGGCTGAACAGCTATCCGCATGAGTTGAGCGGCGGGATGCGCCAGCGCGCGGTAATTGCGATTGCGCTGGCGCTTTCGCCCGAAATCATTATTATGGACGAGCCGACGACGGCGCTGGATGTGGTGGTGCAGCGCGAGATTCTGGCGGAGATTATGCGCCTGCGCGAACAATTGCAGTTTTCGGTGATCTTTATTACGCATGATCTTTCGCTGCTGCTGGAGCTTGCCGACCATATTGCCATAATGTATGCGGGGCGTATTGTCGAGAAAGCCACGCAGCGCGATCTGTATCAGGCTGCACGCCATCCCTATAGCTATGGTTTGATTCACTCTTTCCCCAGCCTGCATGGCCCGCGACGCAAGGCGCTTGGGATTCCAGGCTCGCCGCCAGATTTACGCGCTGTGCCGCCCGGCTGCGCCTTTCATCCGCGCTGCCCGTTCGCCTTTAGCGCCTGCGCCACCACTGTGCCAGGGCTGCGGCAGGCGTCTGCCGAAACGACGCAGCAGGTTGCCTGCCATCTCTATGACGCCCGCTTCAATGCCGAGCCGCCAACTATTGCTGCTATCGCGGAGAGGTATGAAGCCAGAGCAGAAGGGAGCGTCGTTCGATGAGTGGTTCTCAGCAAGCAACGATGGCTTCTGACGCAGAGCATCCTTCGGGAGCCGTTCTGGAAGCGAGGCATTTACAAAAGCGGTTCCCCTTGCGGCGCTTGAACCCTTTTGGACCCCGGCGCGCGGTCCATGCGGTTGAGGATACCTCATTTACCCTGATTCCTGGCCGTGCTACGGCGCTGGTCGGCGAAAGCGGGAGCGGCAAGACGACGATTGCGCGCATGCTGGCGCGCCTGTATGAGCCGACGGCTGGCAGCATCTATTTCCGGGGCGCGCCAGTCAAATTGGGGCTGGGAGCCAATCTGCGCGCGTACCGGCGTCATATTCAGTTAATCTTTCAAGACCCTTTTTCTTCGCTGAATCCGGTGCATGATGTGCGCTATCATCTGAGCCGCCCGCTGCGGCTCTATGGGCATGCGCGCAGTTCGGCGCAGGTGACAGAGCAGGCGCTGGCGCTGCTCAACCGTGTCAGCCTGACCCCTGCCGACCAGTTTCTGCGCAAGTACCCGCACCAATTGAGCGGTGGACAGCGCCAGCGAGTAGCGATTGCGCGCGCTCTGGCAGTTCGCCCGGAGGTGCTGTTAGCCGATGAGCCGGTTTCGATGCTGGACGTTTCTATTCGGCTGGATATTCTTAATTTGCTGCTGCGTCTGAAGGAGGAGGAACGGCTGGCGCTGCTCTATATCACCCATGATATTGCCAGCGCCCGCTACTTTGCTGAAGAGACGCTGGTGATGTACGCCGGACAGATGGTGGAGGGTGGGCCAAGCGAGGAAATTACTCAGCAGCCAAAACACCCGTACACGCAATTGCTACTTTCGGCTGCGCCTGATCCTGATCGCCTGAATGCCGATGGGCAGGGCCTGGCCTCGCTGCCCGCGCGCGGCGAGATTCCTAGCCTGGTGACTCCGCCTGGCGGGTGTCGCTTTCATCCACGCTGCCCGCATGCTATGCCCGTCTGCCGTGAACGCTTCCCGAAACGGACTGACCTGGGCAATGGACATTGGACGCACTGCTTTCTCTATAGTGATGGCGCGGAGCAGGCTGAGAGTGGCAATTAACACTATTCGCTGAGTTCTTTTTCTTCGCGATCAAGCAACCAGGCTGCTGATACTGTTCTTGACGGCAGGCAGCAGGATCAGATATGGTAGTCAGCAGACAATGCAGAGCAACGTCCTACGCTTATAGAAGGGGCGCGTAAAACCCCGCGCTTTTAAGCCGGGGATAGAAGCGCCCTTGCTGCGGTTGACATAGAGGCCCATCATGTGCTACAATAGGTACATGAAACGGTCTACACATTTTCGCTTAACCGAGAACGCCAGAGTGCTTTTGGAGCGACTGGCAGCAGCCGATGGGATTTCTCAAACGGCAGTGATGGAACTGTTGATTCGAGAGGCCGCCCGCAAGCGAGGTATCCGTGCTGATTCTGGAGTACAAGCTCAGGACCAACCAGGCTCAACGGTCCGCGATTGACGAGGCCATCCGTACCACGCAGTTCATCCGCAACAAGGCCCTTGGGCTGTGGATGGACACGCGGGGCACGAATGCCTACGTCCTGAATCAGTACAGCGCCCAACTGGCAAAAGAGTATCCCTTTGTGGCCCGGCTCAATTCGATGGCCCGACAAGCCAGCGCAGAACGCGCCTGGCAATCCATTGCTCGCTTCTACGACAATTGCCAGAAGCACAAGCCTGGCAAGAAGGGCTATCCCCGTTTCCAGAAGGATAACCGGAGTGTCGAGTACAAAACCTCTGGCTGGCGGTTGGAGCCGGATGGCAAGCGGCTCACCTTCACCGATGGACACGGCATTGGCACGCTCCGGTTGATTGGCACACGCTCCATTGAAACCTTCCCCAGCAATCAAATCAAGCGGGTTCGCCTGGTCAAGCGGGCGGATGGCTCTTATGTCCAGTTTGCCGTGCAGGCAGAACGCAAGATAGCCCATGTTCCTACCAGCAAACAGGCGGGCATTGATGTTGGGCTGAAGAGTTTCTATACCGATAGCGACGGGGCCACCGTTGCCAACCCTGGGTATCTGCGGAAGGCTGAAACCAAACTCAAGCGCTTGCATCGGCGCGTCTCCCGCAAAATCAAGCGGTCCAAGAACCGCAAGAAGGCCATACGACGATTGGCAAAAGGGTATCTGAGAGTGCACAGGCGGCGTAAAGATTTCGCGGTGAAGACGGCGAGAGCGCTCATCCAGTCTAGCGACTTGGTAGCTTTTGAAGACCTCAAGATTGCCCATCTGGTCAAGAATCACCATCTGGCAAAAAGTATCTCTGATGCCAGTTGGGGGCTGTTCCTCTCGCTCGTGCGCTACTATGGGCAGGTTGCGGGCGTGCTAGTCGTAGCGGTCCCGGCGCGCTTCACCACACAGGATTGCTCTAGCTGTGGCGAACGGGTCAAAAAGTCGCTCTCGATGCGGACCCATATCTGTCCTTCCTGTGGCCTGGTGCTAGAGCGTGTTATGCACTTTTACGAAGGCAGTTCACGTCCGGGCTAACAGCAATGGATCGCAGTTTGACATGGTTGCTGCAAAGCTTGGTGAAAAGCGAGTCCGCGCAAAAGTGCATAACAGACTCTAGGATTTCGGCCAGGCATAGTAGTCGAATCTTCCTGGGCGAAAGCGCTCTCGGATTTGTGCCATACGACGGTAGCAGCAATTAAGACTGCGCTTTCGCTCTCGGGATTGTAAGAAAGGGCAAGGTAACGGCGAGTGGTCAAGCAGAAAGCGCTAATACAGTGGAATGGTTTGCTTGGAATAGGATTGCTCTTAGTAACGCTGTTTCCCGGGTGTGCTTCTCCCATTCCTCACTCACAGCCAACTTACAGCCACGTTTACGGTTATAACTATATCCATGCCCCAGCAAATGCAACCCTACCATCCGATAGTAACTACTATCTCTTGCAGCCAGGAAATCAAATAATTGTAACCTGGCAGCCAACTACAGATGGAGCGGGATTGCACGCGCTTATTACTTTCTTCGTGAAACTGATCGGTCCTTTCTCGTCTTTTGAGACCGCTAATCAGGTGCTACCAAATAAGGTCGAGGAGGCTGCTCCAGTGGTGGTTTCTGCTCTGCCCATCCAAATAGATAACTGGACTAATGTGACTCGCACGAGTATCCTGGATCTTCCATCGCAGCCAATTGCTGACTATTACTGGCTGTTTGAGAGGATATGTCAGCAGGGAGATGGCGTAAGCGGATGCGTCTCGGGGGGCCTTATTCTCAGAATTACTGCCTGATAAGATGATGAAGGTAGGTACTAGATCGGGACTGGAACGCTGCCCTGAACATTTTGGCTGCTGCATTGGTGATGGTGGCAGCATTGAACCGTACCGCCGGGCAGGCGGAAACGGGTCGCGCTTCGGAGCGGCGTAACGCTTCTGGACAGACAACCGCTGGCGGGCGCAAGCGATTGCGGTCTGCTAAGTTGGCTGGATGAAGGAAGAATCTCCCGCCTTTTAAGCGGGAGAGTGTCAACCAGATTAGCTGAGGGGATACGGCCCGATGGAGCCTGGCAACCATCCGCAATGAAGACAGAGGGATTCCAGCAGAAGGGGCATATCACACTGGCCCATCTTGCGCTCGACGATGGGACGGTTCTGGCTCCAGTGACACTGGCCTATGAAACCTGGGGGCGCCTCAATGCCGCAGGGGATAATGCTATCCTGGTCTGCCACGCGCTGACGGGAGATGCTCATGCTTATGATACTCAGCAGCCCGATGATCCACGCGCGGGCTGGTGGAACCCGCTGATCGGCCCAGGACGGGTCTTTGACACGACGAGATTTTTTGTGGTCTGTTCTAACGTCCTGGGAAGCTGCTACGGCAGCGTCGGACCAACCAGCCCGCATCCTCTGGATAAGCAGCCATATCGCCTGCGCTTTCCGCTGGTCAGCGTTGGGGATATGGTGCGGGCGCAGCAGGCGCTCCTCGAACGGTTGGGCGTTAAGCGCCTGGCGGCGGTTGCTGGCGGCTCGCTGGGAGGGCTACAAGCACTGGAGTGGCCGATAGCGTTCCCTGAGATGGTGGAGCGCGCTATGGTGATCGCTGCGTCGCCACGCCTTTCTGCGCAGGGGCTGGCGATTGACACGATTGCGCGGCAGGCTATTCTGTGTGACGCGGCCTGGCAGGATGGGAACTATCCGCCAGGCGCGGGGCCAGCAGCAGGTCTGAACATTGCGCGTATGCTGGGCATACTCACCTATACCAGTGCTGAGGGGCTGGAGGAGCGTTTTGGGCGTCGTCTTGCCACGCGGCCCAGCAATTATCCGACGTTTGGCCCACGCCTGGACATCGAAACCTATTTCCAGCACCAGGGCGAGAAACTGGTGCGACGCTTTGACGCGAACTGCTATCTCTATCTTTCCAGCGCGATGGACCGCTACGACGCCGCTGAGGGACCGGGGCGCGGCTCCGACGCCGCCGCCTTCGCTCGCATTCAGGCAGAGGTGCTGGCGGTGGGTATAGATAGCGACTGGCTGTATCCCGCTCGCCAGGTGCGCGACCTTGCGGCGGGGATTACCGCCGCTGGCGGGCGAGCGCGCTATGTAGAGCTTCGTTCGCCGCATGGACACGATGCGTTTCTGAAAGAGTGGGAGCAGCTTGACGCGCTTTTGCGGCCATTCCTGGCTGCAAAAGCGCCGCCCATCATACCTCCGCTGGCAGGAATCGGCGAAGGGAAAAGCTGCTGATGTCAATCCGGCTTTTGCCGTCAACTACCATTTCGGCCAGCACTTCGCCAATGGCCGTTGAGTGCTTGAAGCCATGCCCGGAACAGGGGGAGGCGATGATGACCTGGGGGTGCTGCGGGTGCGTGTCCAGCACAAAGCGTTCATCGGGCGTGACGGTGTACAGGCACGATACCGCTTTGACGCAGGTATCGCTGAGGTTGGGCAGGCTGCTGGCAACCTGCCGCTCGTATATCTCGCGCTTTTCCTGGCTGGTGACAGCGCGCGCTACAATGTCAGGGGTGGTTGACTTCGTATAGTCCTCAGTCGCCACTTTGACCCCGCCTGCCGGGCCGTCAATGGCCGGAAACCCATAGAGCAAGCCATGAGGTCGTTCCCAGATAAAGATAGGAAAGCGGTCCGGTAGAAATGGCTCGATAGCTCCTCTGAGGCCAAACCAGTAAAGCACCTGCCGATAGACGGTGAAGTAGCGGGCATAAGCGGCTTCGAGCAGGCTGCCAATCCAGGGGCCAGCAGTGATAACCAGCTTTTCAGCCGTATAACTGTTGTACGTGGTTTTGAGGGTTATACGGCTGTCAGTTGCGTCGGGCCGATACTCCAGCGCCTGCTCTCCGGTCTGGATGGCTGCGCCAAAACGCTCAGCGAGCGCAAGCTGCGCCTGAATGCAGCGTTCGGGGCGCAGGAAACCGGCGTTCACTTCATAATAGCCCAGTTCATCCCCCACTAGCTGGAATTGCGGAAATCGCTGGCGAATCTGGTCCGTTTCCAATATGGTATGCGCGATGTTGTACTGCTCTGCGGCGGCAATGGTGGTCTTGAGAAAGTTCTCAGAGCCGTGCATAGACTCCTGGCGCCTCTGGCTTGCCATGATAAGGCCGCCCGTGATGGTGAGCAGATCATGGCCGCTCAACTGCTCGATTTCACGCCAGAGTTCATAGGAACGCAAGACCAGCGGCACATACTCTGCGCCTTCGCCGATGGCCTGGCGCGTGATGCGCGTGTCGCCATGCGTGGACCCCAGCGTGTGCGGTGGGGCATATTGGTCCAGGCCCAGCACCTTCTTGCCCTTGCGAGCAAGTTGATAGAGGGCTGCGCTGCCCATCGCTCCCAAACCAAGGACAATGGCGTCATATTCGTTGCTCATGGCATCACCCCCTAGCAGATACTGGTATTTCGCTACCTGTGCGAGAGCATGATACCATTGTCCGGCTGCATTACGCCAGCGCGATCAGAAAGTCGCGCAGTTCGTAGCCGCTCACAATATCGTTCCAACGCAGGGAAGGAGCGCGCTCGATGAACAGGCCGTCTAGCGCCAGGAGCCGCCGCAAAAAGATGTCCGTTTCCTGAATGGCGATAAACGATCCTGGGCAGCGATGGGGGCCATCGCCAAAGCCCATCACAGCAGCGGAGATATGTTCTGCGCGGAGTTTTCGCCCTGGAAAGAGCGCCAGCGGCTGCGCTCCAACCGCGCTTTCGTCCGCATTGGCGGCGTAGATATGCGCGTCAATCAGTTCGCCCTGCCGAATGGTGATGGGCAAACCACTGCTTTCCAGATGGAGATCGGCGGTGGCGCGGCGGTAGAGATGCCCGACTACCGGCTCCAGGCGCAAGATTTCCTGAAGCATCTCCTGGCGCTCTGCTTCCGGGGCTGCCAGATATTGGGCGCGGAGCGTCGGCTGTTCGAGGAAATGCCAGGCGGCAACGCTGATAAACTCGCGCGTTGTTACCATGCCAGCCGCAGCATAGGTGATGCACTCGGTCAGAATCTCTCTCTTGCTATAGCCCTGGGCAATCAGATGGGAGATGACATCTTCGCGTGCGCGGCGCTTGCGTGCCCGAATGGCTGGCTGCACATCCAGATAGAAGAAGGCGGCTATGCTCAGTTGGATACGCAGCAATCGAAAGAGCGCCAGGAGGTTCCAGGCGAAGGCAGGCATATCACGAGCGAAAAAGGCGCTCAGCCGCTTATCCATCCCAGGCAGGCGGCTGCTGGTCAACCCAACTACTGCTGCGGCGACACGCACCGCCAGCGTCATGCTGAGTCGGCTGAGGTCGGCGCGTTGGACACGCTGAAGTTCAGCGATACGCTGGTCTGCCAGCCGCTCCATCAAAAGCCGGTAGTTGGAACTGACGGCTTTGGGGGTGAAGAATCGCGCCGTTTGCTTGCGCTGAAGCTGGTGCGGTTTGCCCTCTTGATAGAGGATGGGCGAGTTGCTCATGCTGGTGGGCAGGCGGCCCAGCAGTTCTGCCTTAAAACCAGCCTGTTTTGTATTGGTGCTGCGCAAGATTGCCCTGACCTCCTCGTAGCCGCGCACGTGCCAGACTCCATCGGCATCCCGTTCGATGGGAGTATTGGTTGGCTCAACTTCGCGGGCGGTCTTCTGGTGGGACCACGCTGCATGGTCAATTGGACAACGGACGGCGGCCTCATCTCTCTTGACTGGAGGCTGGCTGATGTGTTCGGCTGATATGCTCATGGTTCTGGTCCTTCCCCGCGCTGGCTGGCGTGGTCATTTTATGATTCATACTATCTATTTTTATATACTAAATATATTATGAAACACTATATATCATAATGAAGTGCTGAGTCAAGAGCAGCCCGCAAGATGGAAGGTGGTATGGTATGATGAGCAGACACAAAAGCCCGCAAACAGCGGCAAGCTGAGAGTAGAAATGGAAATACAGGACCGACGAATCAAACGCACGCAGAACTTACTGGCAAAGGCGTTGATTGCGCTTACTCTGGAGAAGGGTTATGAGGCAGTGACGATCCGTGACATTACGGACCGCGCCGATGTGGGCTACGCGACATTTTTCCGGCATTATCACGATAAAGATGCGCTGCTGCTGGATGTGCTGGAGGTGGTGCTGGAGGAGTTAATGGGGCTGCTGCCGCTCTCGCCTGATGCTGACCCTGCCGCTGTAGGAGCCTTAATTTTCCGCTATGTGCAGCAGCAGAGCGAGGTGTGTCGGGTGCTCTTGAGCAGCAGAGGCTCGACAACCCTGGTGCAGCGTATCATCGAGGCAGGGACAGAGAGCGTGCTGCGCCAGAATACTCCGCTGGCGGAGGCCGTCGTGCCAGTGGAGATTGCGGCCTATCACCTGGTTGCTTCGACGCTGGCCTTGATTCAGTGGTGGCTGGAGCATGAGATGCCCTATCCGCCTGAGCGGATGGGGGTTATTTATCACGAATTGATTGTGCGCCCGACCAACGCAGTTGCCTTCAGCCCCAGGCAGGTGGCAGAAGAGAATGCCGGGGGAAGCCATCGCGGATGAGTGGACCGAACGGTTATTTGGAAACGATAGAGCAGCAGGGGAACCGGCAAGAGAAGAGCAGGCTATGGATTTTTCACAGTTCGATACACGCAACTATCCCACGCTCTCTGTGCAGGAAGGCTATGGAGAATGGGCGGCCACCTATGAAGATAGTGTGCTGGATGCTATGGACCTGCGTTTACTGGCGAAAATCCGATCCGTCGCCTGGGATCAGCTTCGGGAAGCGGCGGATCTGGCCTGTGGCACAGGTCGAACGGGGGTCTGGCTCAAGCAGCAAGGTGTCGCCTCACTCGATGGCGTTGATCTGACGCCTGCCATGCTGGAAGGAGCCAGAGCGAAAGGGGGGTATCGGCAGCTTTTCCTGGGAGATGTGCGTGAGACGCCTTTACAAGCCAGGGTGTATGATCTGGTGACGATTTCCCTGGCAGATGAACACCTTCCAGATGTGCGTCCGCTCTATCAGGAGAGCGCCAGGATTGCGCGCACCGGCGGCTATTTCGTCCTCGTCGGCTATCACCCGTTTTTCCTGATGAGTGGCATCCCGACCCATTTCAACAGAGCATCGGGTGAACCAGCCACGATTCAGACATATGTTCACCTGATAAGCGATCACGTTCAAGCGGCTCTGGCGTCAGGCTGGTCGCTGCTTGAAATGCACGAGGGGCTGATTGACGAGGAATGGCTGGCGCAGAAGCCGAAGTGGGGCCAGTATCACAATCGGCCCGTCAGCTTCGTTATGGTCTGGCAGAAGCAGCGCCAGGCAGTGGCTTCGTAGCGCCGTCCCTGTCGGCGGTACACGCGGCTGGCGCAGCGGGCCGCCAGCGCGGAGGCTGAGTGAAATGAGTTTGCCTGGACCTTTTCCTAAGAAACGGATGGCCGCTGGGGCTTTGTTTTTCAATACGTCGCAGAAGATTTTGATTGTGAAGCCGGTATACCGGCCATTCTGGTTGTTGCCAGGGGGAGTAGTGGAGGATGGGGAATCGCCAAGACAGGCTTGTATGCGAGAAATCAAGGAGGAATTAGGGTTAGAGATAGCGGTGGAAAGGCTGTTGTGTGTTGACTATAAGGCGCAGCAAACAAGGCGAGAAGAGGGCATGGAGTTTGTCTTTTTCGGTGGGGTGTTAGGGGAAGAAAGCCTTGGGCAGATACGTTTGCAAGCGCAGGAGTTGGAGACGTTCCAATTTGTGTCATTGGATGAGGCGGTGCATTTGCTGAATCCCTGGTCAGCGAAAAGGCTACCTTTTGCGGTAAAAGCGCAGAGAGAGGAAGTAACTCTCTATCTGGAAGATGGGCAAAGTGTTTCTTAGGTTCTTCTGTTAAGTAGTGCAATACCCTCTTTGCTAATATCACGTCTTCTTGAATGCGACTAGCATTTGCGTGTACCGCCGCCGTCCCTGGCGGCGCAACGTTGGGCCAGCACGAGCGTTGCCTACTAGAGCGAGCGTTCGCGCTGGCGAACGGTTTGGCCGCCAGGGACGGCGGCGGTACACGCGGTTTAGCCGCCTGGAAGGCGGCGGTACAAGCAGGTGCGCTCTCAAACATGCGATTGGCGGAAGCCCATCGCGTAGAGCGTGGCGTAGGCTCCGTCGCGCTGCAAAAGTTCCTGGTGGGAGCCTTGCTCGATGATGCGCCCGCCCTGAAGGACGATGATGGTATCGGCGTTCTTGATCGTCGAGAGGCGGTGCGCGATCACCAGCGCGGTGCGTCCATGCAGCAGACGCTGCAAGCCCTGCTGCACCAGCACTTCGGTGAAGGTATCAATGTTGGCGGTGGCCTCGTCCAGTATGAGGATACGTGGGTCGGCCAGCAGCGCCCGCGCGAAGGAGATGAGCTGACGCTGGCCCACGCTGAGGTTGCGCCCGCGCTCGCGGATAGGCGTTTCATAACCCCGGGGCAGTTGGATGATGATGTCGTGGACGCCGATGACCCGCGCCGCCTCCTCAATCTCTTCATCAGTCGCTTCAAGGCGGCCATAGCTGATGTTGTCGCGGATGGTTCCGGTGAAGAGGAACGGCTCCTGAAGGACGATGCCAATCTGGCTGCGCAGCGAACTCTGCGTCACTTCTTTTACATCGTATCCATCAATCAAGACAGCCCCTTGCTGCACATCATAGAAGCGCGAAAGCAGGCTGGCGATGGTGCTTTTTCCCGCGCCGGTATGCCCCACGATGGCGGCGGTCTGACCGGCTTTGATCGAAAGGTTCAGCCCTTGCAAGACGGGCGCTTCGGGCTTGTAGCCGAAGACGACTTCGCGGAACTCCACATCACCTTTGATCTGTGGCAGGACTTTGGCGTTGGGGCGATCAGTGATTTCAACGGGTATCGAGAGGATTTGGAAGATACGCTCGGCGGCTACGCCTGAACGCTGCAACTGGGTGTATTGCTGGCTGAGATCACGGATGGGATCGAAAAAGCGATAGATATAGAGGATAAAGGCTACCAGCACGCCGACGCTCAGGGAGCCGCGCGAGATCAGCACACTGCCATAAAAGAGGGTGATGACAATGGCGATGGCGGCCACCACTTCCACCAGCGGCAGGACCAGCGCGGCGATCTTGCTGGCGGTCAGGTTTGTATCGCGGTTGTAGGCGTTGAGGTCGTCGAACTCTTCGCGGTTGCGGTCCTCGCGCACCATGCTCTGGATGACGCGCATGCCGGAGATATTTTCTTGAAGCGTGGCATTCACTAATGAAATAGCTGCCCGCGTCACGCGGAAGGAACGCTGCGCGTGTTTCTGCCAGAACGCCGCGATGCCAATCATGAGGGGAAGGACGGTGAAGGCCAGCAGCGCCAGCGATACGTTCATGATCAGCATCGCGCCGATGATGCCGATCAGCGCCAGCAGGGAACTCAGAATGGAGAGCAACCCTGAACTCAGCAAGCCTTCCAGCACATCAACATCGCTCTGTAGGCGCGACATGACGCGCCCGATCTGCGTGTGGTCGTAGAAGCTGAGCGAGAGCCGCTGGAGATGGGCAAACATATCCGAACTCAGATGGTAGAGAACCTGCTCGCCTACCCAGGACATACTCCAGACTTGCCAGTATTGAGCCAGCCACATAACGATGTTAAGCGCGACCAGGCCGGCGCTGGCGATAGCCAGGCCACCCAGGTTGCTGCGGCTGATGAAGTCATCAATTGCCACGCCGATCAGGAAAGGATAGGCGACGTTCAGCCCGGTGTATAGCAACATGAGGATGACGCTGGCGATGCTGGCGGCGCGATAGCGGGCCAGGTAGGGGCCAAAGCGGCGGATGAGCTGCAAATCGAACTTGCCATAAATATCCTCGTCGTCGCTGGCAAGGCTGTTTTCGCGCCAACGATGGCTCCGCCGGTACTCCGCGTAGGAGGTCGCTTTCATGGGTTATCTCCTGGTTTGCTGGGGGGTGTCTGCCTCGGTCAGCGCCGCCGGTTTTTCGCCGTCCAGCAGCTTGAGCGCCTGGGCTTCGTATTCCTCTTGTTCGCGTAGCTGCAACTCGTACAGGCGCGCATACGTTCCATCAAGAGCCAGCAGAGTGTCGTGCGTGCCGCGCTCGATAATCCGGCCACGATCCAGCACAAGAATCTGGTCGGCGCGTTTGATGGTGCGCAGGCGCGAGGCGACGACAAAGCTCGTGCGCCCGCGCATGACGGCATCCAGCGCCTCTTGAATCAGATATTCTGTCTCCATATCAACGCTGGAGGTTGCGTCATCCAGCACCAGGATACGCGGGTCAAACAGGATGGTGCGGGCGATGGCGACGCGCTGCTTCTGGCCGCCAGAAAGCGTGACGCCGCGCTCGCCTACCCATGTCTCGTAGCCATCTGGCAGTGTGCAGGCGAAGTCGTGCAGGCGAGCCACTTTTGCGGCGGCGATGATTTGCTCTTCGGTGGCATGGGGAGCGCCAAAGGCGATGTTCTCGCGCAGCGTGGCGTTGAAGAGAAAGACATCCTGTAACACAAAGCCGATGCTGCGCCGCAGCGATGCGTGCTGCACCGCCCGAATATCATGGCCGTCAACGGTAATGCGCCCTTCGGTGACATCGTAAAAGCGCGGCAGGAGAGATAAAATGGTGCTTTTCCCGCTGCCCGTTGTACCCAGGAGCGCGATCACCTGCCCTGGCTGCGCGTCAATATTGATTTCGTCAAGGATTCGGGGGCCAGACCCATAGGCGAAGCCGACCCCCTCGAAGCGCACATGGCCTGCCACCTGGCGCAAGGCGATAGCGTTGGGGGCGTCTTTGATGACGGGTTCGGTGTCCAGCACCTCGAAGATGCGATGACCGCTGGAGCGCGCGCGCATGAGCCAGGTAATCATGAAGCCAAAGGAGCGCACTGGCGTGCCGAGCAGCAGGGCATACTGAATTACTGCGACTAATGTTGGCAGGCTGACACGCTGGCTGATGACGGCAGTGCCCCCCACCCAGAGGACCAGGACGGTGACGAGGTTCAGCGACAGGACCATCAAGGGCTGATTCCAGGCCGAAAGGCGCTGCGCGCTGATTTTCAGGTTGCGCAACTCCTGGTTTTTTGCCTCGAATTTGGTTATCTCGAAGGCTTCGCGCACGAACGAGAGGACAACCCGCCGCCCGCTCAGGCTTTCTTGCATGATGGTGCTGAGCGCGCCCGTTTCTTGCTGGGCGTTGTCCCACATGGGGCGCAGACGGCGCGCTACCTGTATGGCGAGGGCGATCAAGATGGGTACAGCGAGCAGGATAACCAACGCCAGGGGGAGGTCCAGTATCGCCAGGATAATGGCGACAGCGGCGAAGTAGAGAATGGCGATGAGGGCGCGCAAGAAGCCCAGCGGAAAAGCGTTGCGCACAGCCTCGATGTCAACGGTCATGCGCGACATCAACTGCCCGGTTTCTGACTCGTCATGAAACGAGAAGCTCAAACGTTGCAGATGGTCGTAAATCTGGTTGCGCAGATCATAGGCTATTTCGACAGAGAGTGCTTGCGAAAGATAGCCCTGGCCGTAGGCTGCGAGGCCGCGCAGAATGCTGGCGATAAGGACGGCTCCACTAATCAGTACGAGATTGCGCAGGTTCCCGCTGCCAATGCCGATGGCAATCACCTGGGCGATCAGTTCAGGAATGAGCAGGGCCAGGACCGTGGCGAGGATGAGGCAGCCTAGAGCGCCCAGGGCTAACGTCTTATGGGGACGAAGGAGGCCGAAGATTCGTACATAAATGCGTCCGCTTGTCTGCCATGTGCTGAAGAATGATCGAATCGGATGGGTTTTCCACGTACTTAATGTCACCTCAAAACCTTTCTAGAGTATGCAGCCGTTCGGGCTTTTCAGAGACAAGAAGATATGAACTGGGCAGAATTATATTATAGCATGTTTGACGGCTTTGACGCAAACGTACACGTTATGCTCCCGAAATATCAGGAATGGCTTGTAGCGCGCTCCCTTTTGCGCGTCTCTGCCCACAAAATTGGCATTCGTTTTGCTTGATCAGATGTCTGGCGGTGAAATCAGGGGGTAAACCGTGTGCCTCTTGCCAGGGATGCTCGTTATACTATCAGGCGGCTCATGAGAATGCGCTTTTTCTATCTGTTCCCATTCGCGCGCCTATAGGAGCCAATCAGCTATGTTTTCTGATGGTTCTTCTGAGAGCAATGAGGAAACCGCTCAGGACCACCCGCTGCTTGTTGCGCAGCGATCAAACTTCCAGTGGACGGTGGCGCTCAAGGCCGCCGCGCTGAATGCGGGTTGGCAGGATCACCTGACCCGGTATCTGGTTGCCTCGGCCACAACGGCGCTCTCTTTCGCGGGACAGGAGCCGCTCTATCTTACCGAGGTGAAGGTACTGGACGATCCTTTGCGTCTGTATCAGATCAGCGTCCACGAGCGGTCAGTGGAAGCGCAGGTGTCTTATCGCGCACTGGGCCAGGCGATCTTGGAAACGCCTTATGACTGCCATCTGCTGCTGAAAACGGCGGTGGGAGGGCGCTTTGTCACTATCCCGGCGCCCAAACCACCGGGCCGGGACGAGTGGAAACAATTACTGAAGAAGCTGTGGTTTCAGCTTCTCCTCGCGGAAGACGCGCTGCTGATCACTTCGGATACGCCTCATTCATCGGCAAAAGGCAAACCTCTTTATACCTTTAGATTGCACTCAACGCTTGACTGGCAAGAAGCCAACATAGTGTCGCCCTCAGAAATCGCCCGCAATGAATGGCAGCGCGAACTGCGCCTGGGACTGGACCCGGCTGACCCGGGCATGCTCCGCGCCCAGGTAGGTTGGAATGACTCGCAATCGTTTAGTAACCCGACGCTGGAGCGAGTGCTTGTCACCAGGCCCAATCACACCCCCAGGCGGGCAGGCCAGGCGAAGAAAACGCGACCCCTCGCTCCGAGCGGCGAAATCACACGCGCGCCGCTCCTGTTAAGCCCTTTGCCGGGACATGAACGACGGCGAGGATTTTCAAGGGTGCAAGTGGCAGCCTTGATTGCGGCGGTTCTGGTACTTCTGCTGATTGGGATCGTGGCAGTAGGCGCGACCAGAGGAAGAGCCAGCGCAGATAATCCGCTTATGCTCTTGAATCAGACGCCAACTTTCAGTCCAGCGCCTTCGCCGATGCCAACGAGTGATCCAACGGCTTCACCTACGCCCGCACCAACTGCGCCTGGGGCAAGCAAACCAACTCCTCACCCAACGCCTTCGCCGACGCCGACTCGCAGGCCATCGCCCACGCGGACTCCCACACCCAGCCCGACCCCTACTCCGACGCCGAGTCCGACCCCTACTCCGACACCGACACCAACACCGACGCCGACGCCCAGCCCGACGTCGAGTCCGACACCCAGTCCGACACCCAGTCCGACGCCAAGCCCCACACCGTAGGGTACGGTAAAAGCTGGTATATGTAACACTGTTCACAGAAGTGATGCTCCCTGACGAGGGAACGGAGGGAAATGGAATGGTAAAGGTGAACATTGCCAACAGAACTCTTCGGAGGTTCGGGCTTTTTTGGGGGATCGCTCTGTGCCTGCTGGTTGGGTTGGGGGGATGCGATCAATCATCATCAGCAGCCAGCCAGCAGCCTTCCTACTCGCGGGTGGTCACATTAGATGCAAGCTGGAGTGTTCTGTATTCAGATGTGAAAAGCGCCAAAGCCGCTTCTGATGTGGTGGTGTTAGGAGCTATTGCCAGCATCAAGCGTGTTGGCTTCACGAAAAATGATCAGGGGCAGGACGACGGAATCGTCTTCACGGATTATGTGTTCACGATTGAGCGAACCATTGTAGATGAGCGGCGCCTCCTCAAAAGCCCGACTATCCTTATTCATCAAACGGGAGGAATACTGGATGGGACGAAGTATGAAATACAGGATGATCCTTTGTTCCAGGCGGGCGAACACGCGCTGCTCTTTTTGCACATTTACAAATCTGGGTACGCCTTTATCGTCGGCGGTCCTTCAGGAAGATTTCTTGTGCAGAATGGTCTCGTTCAGCCGCGAAGCCCGGAAACCGTCATGATGAGCATCAGATCCCGTTCGGTCCCTGTTGCCGACTTCATTACTCAAATCCAAAACGCCTGATGGGTTCTCTCTGTCGCGCGGCCCGCTCAGGTAATCGCTGGACCAGGATGGCTGCCAGGGTTTGTTATTGGCGAATGCGTTTGCCCTGCTCATAATCGGCTCGCATCTGCTCAATCAAGGCTTCGCGCCGCGCGTACAATCCGCGACGCGGGCGCGGCTTTGCTTTGCTGATGGCATAGGCGGCCAGGACCGGCAAGGCCAGGGTGGTGTCGGCATAGACGACGACGGTATCGCGCAGTTGATCGGGCTTGATCTTCCCCCAGGAGACGGCTTCTGAAGGGGTGGCCCCGGAAAGGCCGCCCCAGTGGGGGGCATCGCTGGTGATCTGGATAAAGTAATCGTGGCCGCCTTTGTTGATGCCCAGCACTTCCCAAAGCTGCGGCTGGGTTTGCAGATAGAAGTTTTTGGGGGAACCGCCGCCCAGGATGATGACGCCGTTGCGCGTGGCATTGAGGACCAGCGCGGTGGTTTCGTTGACATCCAGCATCGGGTCAATGGTCAGGCGCGCGCCATCCAGCGCGTGCCGCGCCAGGTTCATGCCGATGGATGAATCGCCGGGCGAAGAGGTGTAGATGGGAATGTCCCAGGCTGCCGCCTGCGCCAGCACGGAGTATTCGGGTTTGACGCCCACGTCGAGCAGGCGACGGCCAATATGGTAATGAAGCTCGGCGGTGGACATAGGCCGATCAGGCACGGTTCTGAACGTTTCGCGCAGAAAAGCGTCGGTGTCCAGCAGAACCTCGTCCTTGAAGAGAATGTCGTAGATGCGAATGACCCCTTCGCGCTGCAATTCGGTGTCGTCAAGCTCAAAACTGCCGCGATGGAGGGTATAAGCCAGCGCGTGATGAATGTCGTGATAGAGGTTCGCGCCGGTGCTGACGATGAAGTCAATAAAGCCGTATTCCATCAAAGTCAGGATGCTGCCGCCCAGGCCGGCAGGCGTCAGCGCGCCAGCCAGAGTCAGCGCGATGGTCACATCTTGCTGTGGGTCGAGCATGCGCTCCGCGTAGAGGCGGCAAGCTTCGTTGAGCCGCGCCGAGTTGTAGGCTTGAAAGGCGCTGTCCACCAGTTCGGCAACGGTCATGTCGGGGCGCAGCCTGTGTGGCAGGATGCGCTGGCCGCTGAGATAGCCCGTCGCCTGGTCATCCTTCTGTGATTGCTGCCCAGAGGTGTTGTGCTGATGGCCTGGCTGGTGGTGATGATGATGATGTTGATGTGGCGTACTCATCCGCTGCTCTATCTTTCTTTGACAGTTTTATCTGGCGCCAATCAGGGCAGAACGACGGAGATGGCAAAGCCATCCATGCCGTCACTGCCCAGGGGGATCAGGATCGAGCGCAAGCGCGGGTCGGTGGCGGCGCGCTGGTTGTAGGCGGCAATGCCCGCGTTTTCGGCATCAGAGGGCGGCTCCTCAAAGGGCTTGCCAAAGCGAATGTTGTTATCGGAGACGATGATGCTGCCGGGACGCGAAAGCCTGATGGCCCAGTCGAGATAGGTCGGGTAGCCGTCTTTGTTGGCATCAATGAAGAAGAGATCGAAGGGCGCCTCGCTCTGGACGGCGGGCAGCAGTTCATCCGCCGGGCCGACGCGCACTTCGGTGCGGTCAGTCAGACCAGCCCGCGCAAAGGCAGCGCGCACCACTTCGGCATGTTTCGGGCTGACCTCCAGGGTGATGAGTTTGCCATTGACAGGAAGCGAGCGTGCCAGCCAGGTACCGCTGTAGCCGCCGAGCGCGCCGATCTCTAGAATTTTTTTGGTATTGTTAGCAGCAGCCAGAACTTGCAGCAAACGCCCCCGGATAGGAGAAATCTGTATGTTGGGCAGCCCTGCTTGATGCTGCGCGGCCAGAGTCTGGCGCAGCACATCATCTTCAGCGGCAAATCGCCGGGTGATCTGCTCTTCAATCTCGCGCCGGAGTTGGGCGTTGCGCGCCAGTTCTTCTACATTGATGTTTTCAGCCATGTCGAGAGTTTGCTCCTCCGATAGAGATCACGGCACAGCGGTATTCGTGTGCCCACCGCCGCGCGGCTTTGCCTGGGAAACGGCAAGCATCGCGCGTCCCTCATTATCGCATAATTTGTGCAGAAAGGTGCAAGGCAGTTTATCAGCCTGCTCGCCAAAAACGGGTGTCTATTGTCTGGCTGCTGGTGGCAGTGCTATACTGGCAGCAGATGCCTGATAGAGTCATCCCTTCTTTCTTCTTTCTTCGTAATATTCTGGCAGATGCAGCAGCGTGAACGCAATCTGCTTTCCCCAGAGCAGAAGGAAAAGCTTACGAAGAAAGAAGAAAGGGGGTCTACAAGGCGAGGCGTCCAGGTGTAGCATCGCTACAAGTTGTCAGTGGCTGGGCAGCCCTGCCCAGCCACTTGTTTTGCGCTACGGCAAGAACTCGTTCGTGAAGAACTGGCTTTCGTCTGGTTCAGTGGAGGCAGGGTTGCCGTTGGCGTCGGCAAGGTTGCCAGTCTGGAAGAGGAAGTGGGGGAAATCGCGCCACTTCGGGAGGGTTTGATAGCCCCACTTCGGGGCGTCCAGGGCATATTGCTTGCTCAGATATTCCTGGCTTTGCGTGACCAGGCCCGTATCATCGAACGTGCCGGGAGGTACGGCGCTGATGAGGAGGTTGGCGGCGTCATCGGGGTGTGCAATGGCGTAGTTGTACCCTTGTGACGTGGCGGCCATGAACTTGCGCACCAGATCAGGATGGTTCTTGATGAACGCGCCGCTGGTGATGAGGACAGGGGTGTAATAGTCGGGGACGCAGTAGTTGGAGACGGGGAAGTAATTGAACTTCAGGCCATCGCGCTGAAATTCGATGCCCTCCCAGCCGAAGTAAATCCAGACGTAATCAATTTTCTTCGTCTTGAGGGAAGCCAGCCCGTCATCGCTGAGAAGTGGACTCTTTTCCCTAATCTGCGCGGGGGTGACGTGGCCGCCGTCGCAGTTGATGACCGCAGAGATGACATACGGCTCGAAGGGGGCGCCAAATGAGCCGTAAACCTTGCCCGCAAGCTGGGCCGGGCGCGTGATGCCGGAATCGGCGCGAACGGCCAGGCCGGAGGTATTGTGCTGGATGATGGCGGCAATAGAAACCAGGTCTTCGCCGGAGATACGGGCCGTCGTCACATATTCTTCATAGCTGATGGCGAAATCAGCCTTGCCGGAAGCAACGAGGGCTTCAGGCGCGGCGGTCTGCGAGTAGGGGAGAATGTCGAGATTCAGCCCTTGCTGTTGGTACCAGCCTTTCTGCTGGGCGACGTAGATGCCGGTGTGGTTGGTGTTGGGCGTGTAGTCCAGCGCCAGAGAAACTTTTGTGAGGTTTTGTGACCCAGGACTGCTGGTTGAACCACAAGCCGCCAGAAAGAGCGGCGCAAGGGCAGCCAGTATCCAGCCGTAGCGAAGCAGCGACTTCATAAAGACTCCTTTCGTGGTGTGGTCAGTTCGTGAGGAGATTCTGCCTGAACTGTTGCAGGCAGTTCTAGCGTTTGTTTGCTCTGGCGCGGCGCCCGGCGTCTCCTGGGAGGCCGCCCGGCTTCGTGCCAGTCGCGCTCGCGCCCGGCAGCGTAGTACCAGGGGAGCGCGATACGTTCGATCAGGGAGACGAGCGCAAATAACGCGATACTCAAGAGGGCGGTAATGATGACATCGCCATAGGCCAGGTCGGTGCGGAATGAGCGTTCCTGGTAGACGAACAGGATGCCCAGGCCATAGATCGCGCTCACAAGTTCGCCCAGAAAGGCGCCGACGACGGCATAGGTGGCGGCGATGCGTAGACCGGAGAAGAAGGACGGCAGCGCGTGGGGCAGGCGCACCCGCCAGAAGATGACCAGTTCGCTCGCGCCAAAGGTGCGGTAGAGCTTCATCAGTTCGGGGTCGGTGCCTCGCAGGCCAGAAGCCATGGAGACGGTGATGGGGAAGAAGCAGATCAGCGTGACGACGATGACTTTGGGCAGCAGGCTATAGCCAAACGAGAAGATCAGCAATGGGGCGATGGCGACAATTGGGATGGCCTGGGACGCCACCAGCAAGGGATAGATAGCCCGGCGCGCCAGCGGCGAAAGGTCAATGATGGCTGCCATCAGCACGCCAAAGGCCAGCGAAGCGCCCAGGCCCGCCAGCGTTTCATAGAGCGTGGTCCCGATATGCGCCGCGAAGGTCGAACGCGCTGCAATAGTGGCTGAAATGATGCGTAAAGGCGCGGGCAGGATCAATGGGTCAATGTTTTGTGTCTGGACGTACAACTGCCAGAAGGCCAGCAGCAGGAAGAGCGCCACCAGCGGCGGCCAGGCGCGGCGAATAGCTTGCAAGAGTTTCATGGCGCAACCTCCTGACTTGCCTCGTGGCGCAGCGGTTGCCTCTGAAGCGATTCAGGAGGGGTATCCTGGCCGGTCAGCAGGGCGCGGAGGAGCCGCGCTTTGAGTTCGGCAAACACGGGCGAGCCGACGATTTCCGTCTGGCGCGGGCGTGGCAAGGCTACTTCAAGGGACAGGACGATGCGCGCCGGGCGGGCCGAGAGGACATACACCCGGTCTGCCAGCAACAGCGCCTCTTCGGGGTCATGGGTGACGAGGATGGCTGCTTTGCCAAGCTGCCCCCAGATGTCCAGCAGCCAGCGTTGCATCGAGAGGCGCGTGAGCGCATCCAGCGCGCCGAATGGTTCGTCGAGCAGCATCAGGTTGCGCGCCGCCAGCACTGTGCGGGCAAAGGCCACGCGCTGGCGCATGCCGCCGGAGAGCGCGTGCGGGTAGGTGCGCTCGAAGTCGGCAAGGCCGAACTGGCAAAAGAGATTGTGCGCCCGCTGGCGCGCTTCGCGCCTGGGAACGCCCTGTACCTGGATGCCCGCCAGCGCGTTATCCAGGGCGCTGCGCCAGGGGAGCAGCAAATCGCGCTGGGGCATGTAGCCGATGTGGCCCAGGCGCGTTGCGTTGGCGTCTCCCTCCAGGGCGATGCTGCCCTCTGTCGGGTCGTCTAGCCCGGCAATGATGGAGAGCAGCGTGCTTTTGCCGGAACCGCTGGGGCCGACGACGCTGACAAACTCGCCGGCGGCTACCTGGAGCGAAATGCGGTCCAGCACAGCCAGCGGCTCCCGGCCTCGCTGGGGGAAGGTTTTGGCGACGCCTTCAACAGCGAGGGTGATCGGCGCTCGCGGGGATAGCGCATTCATATAGCACCACCAATACAACAGGCGCTGGATAGCTCCAGCGCCTGCCTGGTGATGAGTATTTTCATCCCCTGCTCCCTGCGCTGGCATTACCCAGATCAGGTTCCGACGGTCGGCGACGAGGTGGTCGCCCTCTCAGCCTGGCTTTCCCAAGCTCCCGTTGCGGCAACATGTACCTGAATGAATACTTACATAACGTCTGCTAGAGCAATCATACCATAAGTGGGCAGCAAGCGCAAGGTACTAACAGTTCTGGGTTCTACCAAATCTGAGGTGTTGGCAAGCGAGGCGTGTTACTGGTAGCGCCGCCATCTTGGCAGCCAGCGGTGGCCTGCTGGTCCGCTGGCCTGGAGGGCGCACGCTCGCGCTGGCGCAGCGTTGGCCGCCAAGATGGCGGCGCTACCAGTGACCGCCGATCATTGGTGGAACCACAGTTCAGCAATTCGTGTTTTCGTTGCAGGCTGTGAAACCTGGGGCTTTTGCCATCTCGCTCTTTGTATTAGAGTCGTGGATAGCGCGGCGACTCAGGGGTCTTCTCGTTGGCTAAGAGCTTGCTCTACCCGCCTGGCATACAGACGCTCGCCAAGCTGATCCAGAATGGCCTGCGCGCGCCGCCAATGCTCGCGGGCCAGGTCAGGCGCTCCCAGTTGGAGAGAGATCTGTCCAAACAGATAAAGCGTTTTGGCTTCGGCATAGGGAGCGGGCATTTCCCGGCAGAGGGTGAGAGCCTCCTCAAGGGCTTGCTCGGCCTCTTCCCAGCGGTGTCCCTTGCTCCAGGCGAGTGCCTGGACACGCAGAGCCTCCATCAGCGCCGGGCGCATCCGGGCCTCCCGCGCTTCGGCAATGAGCCGGGTCAACAAGGTCTGCGCCCTGGGCGCTTCGCCCAGCTCCAGATAGGCCCAGGCCAGGAGTGGAAGTACCTCCCGAATATAGCCGGACTTCCGATTGGGCATGGTGAGGAATGGAGTCAGTCGGGTCGCTGCCTTTTCTGGCTGCCCCGCCAGCAGATCCTGCTCGGCCAAGGACCAGTGCATCCAATGGAGCACGCGGTGATTTCGGCGCTGCTCCATCTGCGTCGCCTCCTGAAAGTAGGTGGAGGCCGCGGCTTCCTCCCCTTGCGCCAGAGCCAGCAGCCCCAATCCGTAGAGGGCATAGTTCTCTCCAGAGAAGCGTCCGCGTTCTCGGGCTTCCCTGGCCGCCCGCTCCAGATCCGCGTGTGCGCGGTTCCACTGGCCGCAGGCGAAGGCAATGATGCCCAGCCGATAGAGCAAGAACACCCGGAGCCGGTGCTCACCCAGGCGCTCGGCAATCGTGAAAGCCCGCTCGACGTAGAGCTGTTCTTCGTGATAACTGCCCCAGTAGCCATAGAGCACACTCACGTTGTTGAGCGTGCTGATGAGGGTACTGGCATCGCCGACGGCCTCGGCTAAGGGGATAACCTTTTCGGTCAGCACCTGATAGGCTTCTGGGAGGTCTCCCAGCATACAGAGCGCCAAACCTTGCTGCCCACAGGCCACGGCCAGCGTTCGGTCGTCGTTGAGAGAGGCCGCGATACTGGCCGCTCGCTGAGCGGCAGCTAGCTGCTGCTGGTACTGCTCCACGCCAAGATAGAGTTGGGCAAGCGCCGCGTAGCAGGCCGCGACTCCCGGCGAGTCCTCTCCATCGCTCAGGTGCGCAAGGCGAGGTTCTACCCGCCTCAGCCCGTCCTCCATAGTCCCGTGCCAGCGATGGGTGATCCCGATCTGGGCCAGCGCCCGCAGTTCGGCCTCCGGGTGGTGGGCTTCCTGAGCCGCCGCTGCCGCTTGTTCCAAAACGACCAGCGCCTCCTTATAGCGTCCCAGGAGGCCCAGCGCCTCCCCAAGCTTCTCTCGTACTGGCGCTGCCTCTGTTCCCTGCCCCAGTGTGTCCAGCCGCTCCACCACCTGATGGTATGCCTCGACGGCTTCCGCATGCGCGTACCGCGCGCGGGCCGCATCGCCCGCCCGTTCCAGATAGAACAGGGCCTTCTCCACCTCGCTGCTGCGCGCATAGTGATAAGCCAGTACCTCTATGGAGGGAACGCCTGGTCCCTGCTCCAGCGCCTCGGCTACGCGCCGATGCGCCAAAGCCCGCCGCGCCGTGCCCAGGTCCGTCAGCAGCACTTCGCGGATCAGATCATGGGGCAACTGATAGGTGTCTTCGTCGGCTTCCATCAGCAACCGCGCCCGTCCACAGATCTCCAGAGCCTCCAGCACGGCTTCCTCTGCCAGGTCTGCGCGGGCGGCCACAGCAAGCAGCAGGATTCGTGGCGCCCGCCGTCCGATCACGGCTGCCAACTGGAGGATCTGTTGGGCGGCCTCTGGTAAGGCCACCACCCGTTGCAGGATCGCCTCGCGCAGCGTCCAGGGGACGTGGCTGCTGCCTTGCCAGGCCACCTGACCAGCCCTAAGCGCCTGGACACAACTCACCAGGAACAGCGGCACGCCTCCGGCCCGCTCCAGCACCTGCTGGCGGAACTGCTGCCTGTCCTCTGGCTCGGGCAGCAGTTCCGCCAGCAAGGCGATGGCCTCGGCATCGGCCAGGGGAGCGAGCAAGGTGTGGTTGGCTTGCCCCTCGCGCGTCAGATCCGCCGCCAGGAGCGCGAGGGGGTCTTGAGGACCGATGTCCGTATCGCGGTAGGCGCCCAGGATGCGCAGCGGACGCTCCGCTGGGGTGCGGACCAGCGCCTGGAGCAGATCCAGGGCATCGGAACCGGCCCAGTGCAGATCATCCAGCACCAGGAGCGTCCCGGCGGGACCAGCCACATTACTCAGGTAGCGCGCCACCGCGGCAAACATCAAGCGGCGCTCCTGCTCTGGCGGCAAGGCCCAGGCGGGCGCTGACAGAACCTGGCGCTCCACCAATTCTGGCAGCAGACGGACCAGCCAGGCACAGCCTTCCAGGTGCAGGCGCTGCTGCGAGAGGGGCTGGTGGCGCAAGGAGTCAACTAACGCGCCGACCAGGGGCGCATAGGGATCCTGGCCGCTGCGGCGGTGACAGCCGCCCGCGAGCACCGTCCAGCCCAGTGCCTCGGCCCGCTCCATGCCTGCCTGCACCAACCGGGATTTGCCGATGCCCGGCTCGCCCGCCAGCAGCAGCACCGGGGGACCATCTTTCAGCAGCCGGTCTAGCAGGGCCAGTTCCTGGGTGCGCCCGACCAGCGGCGCGGCGGGCATGAAGTGGGCCGCGAGCAACTCTTGCGGCGCGGTAGCCGGACCTGTTGGGAGGGTGCGCCCGCGGGCCGCAGCCTCTAACTGGGCGCGCTCCGGCGCCGAGAGGTGCAGGGCTTCGGCGAGCAAGCGCACTGTCTCTTTGCGCGGTTGTGTCCGCGCGCCTCGCTCCAGGTCAGCGATGCCCCGAAGACTCAGCCCGGCCTCGGCGGCGAGGTCTTCCTGGGTAAGTCCGGCGGCCAGCCGATAGCGTTTGAGCAGAGCGCCAAAGGACAGCGATGGAAAGGCGGCCATAGCGGCTCTCCCTCGGCGCGCGGCTCACGGGAGACGTCCCTGCACGGCCCAGGCAGGCAAGAAGCGCGCCTGGCACGATCATAACATCTCCGCGCGCCTTCGACAACCCTCCTAAATTAGCCATTGCGTAGCTGATTGCGTAGCTGGTTGCGTCTCTTGCGTCTGGGCGTGGCGCCCCGCTTCGGGCATACTTTGCTCACAGGCTTAGAGAAAAGCAATGACAGACTCTCTAACAGCGGCAAGAACACGAACCGCTCATGCTCTGCAAAAGGATATGAGCAGGAACACGAGAAAGGTAGCAAACGTACTGATGGCTCTCAAGCAAACAGAATCCCCCCAATTCATAGGTCAGCATGCGGTGGTCATTGGCGCCAGCATGGCCGGGTTGCTGGCGGCTCGCGTCCTCTCCGATCATTACCAGCACGTCACCCTGATCGAACGTGATCGGCTGGAGGGGATGGAAGCGCGCAAAGGCGTGCCCCACGGAAGGCAAACTCACGGTATCTTGAGCAAGGGCGCTGCTGTGATTGAGGAACTCTTTCCCGACCTCTTTCCAGCTCTCATTGAGGGAGGAGCCAGCAAAGTTGATATGGGCGCCGATCTCCGCTGGTATCAGTTTGGCGTGTGGAAAGTCCAGTTCCATAGTGGCATTCGGGTCTATTGCCTGAGCCGCCCCTGGTTGGAAGGGCAGATTCGCCAACAGGTGGCAAACAGAACCAATGTGCGCTTTCTCGATGGGTATGAGGTTGCCCGGCTGTGTACCAGCGCCGACAGCAGGCGGATTACTGGCGTACAGGTACGTTCTGCCGATGGAGAACGCCGCGAAGAGGAATTGACGGCTGATCTGGTAGTGGATGCCAGCGGGCGTGGCTCGCAAGCTCCCCACTGGCTCAAGGCCCTGGGCTATCCACAAGTCGAGGAAACGGTGGTGAAGGTGGATGTCGGCTATGCCACCCGTATCTATCGCCGCCCTAAACAGGTTCCTGCGGACTGGAAAGTTCTGGCGATCTTCTGTACTGCTCCCCAGGAGAAGCGGATGGGCTTTGTGCTGCCTATCGAGGGCGACCGCTGGAGCGTCTCAGTGAGCGGGTGGTTGCGAGATTATCCCCCCAGCGATGAGGCAGGATTCCTCGACTATGTGCGCAGCTTGCCCAGCCCGGCCCTCTATGAACTGATCAAGAATGCAGAGCCGCTGTCCCCGGTCTCCATCTATCGGTTCGCGGCGAACCGCAGGCGCTATTACGAGCGCATGGCTCGTCTGCCAGAGGGATTTGTGGTCATGGGTGATGCCGTGTGCAGCTTCAACCCGATCTATGGGCAAGGGATGACGGTGGCTGCAATAGAAGCGGAGACGCTCCAATCCTGTTTGCAGCAGCGCATGCGTCGGCAGGGAGACATGGCCGGGTTTACGCGCCAGTTCCAGAAAGCCATTGCCAAAACCGTTTCTGTTGCCTGGCTGTTTACGACCAGCGAAGATTTCCGCTACCCCGAAACCGAGGGGAAACGCTCATTTGGGATGGGGTTCTTCCACTGGTATTCGCGGCGCTTGCTCGATGCCGCAGCGGATAATCCCCGGTTGGCCCAGAGCTTCTATCAAGTGATGCACATGCTCAAGCCGCCGACAGCTCTGTTTGCGCCCCGTGTGCTGGCAGCGGTGCTGCTGTTCAGGAAAAAGCCCGCGCAAGATGACCACCTGGCTCTGCCAACCCACCTTAGTGAGGTGAAAGAACCAGCAGTGGCAGCAGTGGAGCGGGAGACAGTCGGCGCCGCCCATCGCTCATAGCAATGTTGAACCTTGCACCAACAATCGAACAGTACGTAAGACCCAATAGTGAAAGTAGGAGACCACATGGCACTTCAGATTGAATTGCTCGAAACCAGTTTTCAGGCCATTGCCCCACATGGGGAGGCGTTCGTAACCGCCTTCTATGAGCGGCTTTTCACCCGATTCCCTGACACGAAAGCGTTCTTTGCCACCGCCGATATGAAGGAGCAGCGCAAGAAGCTATTGGGGGCGCTGGTCCTGGTGATCCAAAACCTCAAGAAGCCAGAGGTGCTGACCAGTGCCCTCAAGGGGCTGGGCCAGCGGCATGTCAGCTATGGCGTCCGGCCAGAGCATTATCCCATCGTCGGGGCTATCCTCTTAGAAACCTTCGCTGACTTTCTGGGCAGGCGCTGGACTCCAGCATACCGGGATGCCTGGGCGGAAGCCTACGAGGTTGTCTGCGCGATCATGTTGGAAGGAGCGCAAGTCCCAAGCGTTGCCTGAATCGCCTCAAACGTTTCTGTCTTCCAAAGAACCAGAGGGCTTTTCTGAGGCATGGGCTTCTGCCTTTGGAGGAGCTTCGCGTTTTCTGCCACTGCCCCCTGCTGAATGCTGGGGGCAGTGGCAACACATCCCCGAAGAATGGCAACAGCCTGGCCTTATGACGCAATTGCGGCGGCCCGGCGTCACCAACATCACCTGCGACTGGTCGGGATCGGACTTTGAAAATGCCCTGCCATACCTTGGGTTCCACCAATTATCGGGGGTCACTTGTAGCGCCGCCTTCCAGGCGGCCACCGCTTCGCCCTGGCGAGCGTTCGCCCTCCAGGCCAGCGGACCAGCAGGCCAACGCTGGCCGCCTGGAAGGCGGCGCTACCAGTAACACGCCTCGCTTGTCAACACCTCAGATTTGGGAGAACCCATACCTTGAGCAGAATTGACCAAGCATGTTTCATATGGTATCATTGCCCCATACAGGATACTCGTTATTCTCTTTGGCGCAGGCTTTCCCGCGCCGCCAGTTCGGAAAGGAGGTGTAGAAATGCCCCAAAGCGCACGCCGCGCAACAGCGATACCCGGCATGAAGGTCATGAAGGTTTGGAGCTGTATCGAGGGCGCACGGGGAACGTAGACGCCGAGCTATCATTTCGCGTCGTACTGTTCTCGATCACGAGAAAACGCATCCTCTTTTCAACCTCCATAAGCCACGTCCCCGCTCAGGCGGTCTTGCCTTCCACTTCACTCCCTCTCGTGCTGGTGTTTCCTGTCGCGCGCATCCTCACTCATTAACTCCGCTCGTTTGTTTTGGGCGAGTGAGATGTTTGTGCCCTTTGCGATCTGCGATTGTTTGAACACTACCATGAGGAGCATCCCTTTGCTTTCACCCGATTCGATCACGAAAGAACCGCTGGCTATGCCAGCGGCGACTGATCTTCCCGTGGCAAAAGCTGGCTCTGCATCCAGCGCGGCTGCGCCTGGGAGTTCGCGCGGCAAGAAGTTCTTATCGTACTACAAACCCTACATCGGCTTGTTTTGCGCGGACATGGCCTGCGCACTGATCGTCTCGGCGATTACGCTGCTGCTCCCGTTATGCGCGCGCTACATCACCAAAGACCTCTTAGAAGGTACGACGCCTCATACGCTCAATGACATCTACCTGATGGGCGCGCTCATGCTGGCGCTGGTTGGTGTCCATACCCTATGCACCATGTTCATTGACTTTCAAGGGCATACGATGGGCGCCAGGATGGAAAGCGACATGCGCGGTGAGCTGTTCGAGCATTATCAAAAGCTCTCGTTTAGCTTTTATGATGAACAACGAACCGGTCAATTAATGACCCGGATTACCAACGATACCCTGGCGATGGCCGAGTTATATCATCATGGGCCGGAGGATATCGTCACGACCTGTTTGACGGTCGTTGGCGTCTTCATCATCTTGCTGAAGATCAATGTTGCGCTGACCCTGATCGTCTTTCTCTTTTTGCCCATCATGGCAGTTTTCGCGCTGTATTTCAATAAAAAGATGAACAGGGCGCTGCGCAGCGGCAAGGATAGAATCGGTGATATCAACGCGCAGGTCGAAGATACGCTGGGCGGCATCAGAGTCGTCAAATCATTTACTAACGAAGAGGTTGAATCAAGCAAGTTCGCCTACGCAAACCGGCGGTTTGTCGCCAGCCGCAGCGACGGCTATAAAAGTGAGGCGTACTATTACGGTGGATTGATTGCCTTCAGCCAGCTTATGACCATCGCTGTGCTCATCTTTGGCGGCGCTGCCATTGTTCACGCTTCCCTGGATTTAGCTGATTTGCTGACCTATTTACTCTGTGTCGGCATCCTCACCGATCCCATTAACAAGTTAGTCAATTTTGGCAGGCTCTATCAGGAAGGCATTACTGGATTTCAACGGTTTATGGAGATTCTGGAGGTAGCGCCTGATCTGCAAGACACGGCAGATGCGGTTGATCTGACACAGGTGTGGGGTCATGTGGAGTTTCAAGATGTGAGCTTCAGGTATCAAGAGGATCATCAGTATGTCGTGAAGAATCTCTCGCTGGAGATACAAGCCGGAGAATACGTGGCTTTAGTCGGGTCTTCCGGCGTTGGCAAAACAACGCTCTGCTCGTTAATTCCGCGTTTCTACGAAGTCAATGCGGGAAAAATACTGCTGGATGGGCAGGACATCCGAGAGGTGACTTTGCGCTCATTGCGAAGGAATATCGGTATTGTCCAGCAAGATGTCTATTTGTTTGCCGGGACCGTCGCGGACAATATCCGCTACGGAAACCTTGACGCCAGCAGGCAAGAAATCATTGACGCGGCCAAACAGGCGCACGCGCATGATTTTATCATGGCGTTACCGGATGGCTATGACACGGATATTGGTCAACGCGGCGTAAAACTCTCAGGCGGGCAAAAGCAGCGGTTGAGTATCGCGCGCGTCTTCCTCAAAAACCCCTCGGTGATCATTTTTGATGAAGCGACGAGCGCGCTGGATAATGAAAGTGAAAAGGCGGTGCAGGACTCATTGGAGAAGTTAGCCGCCAACCGCACCACGCTGGTCATTGCCCATCGTTTGTCAACCATCCGCAATGCCCAGAGAATCGTGGTGTTATCTGACACCGGCATCGCTGAACAGGGTACGCACGCTGAGTTAATCGCATTGAACGGTGTCTACGCGAACTTGTACAACATGCAATCAAAACTATGAGACCGCATTCGTCCACAGTCCGTTCGGTAATAAGGAGAGATCAAGCTTTTTCAAGGATACGGGCGAATGCCTGGAGATAGCTGGGGTCAGCGTGTTGTTTGCGCAGCATCCAATACTCTGCTCCCCAAAAGAGGTACGCATACAGCGGCGCTTCTTGCCCGGACCAGCCCATGCAGGTGTTATAGTTGGTGATTATATGTTCCGGCAAACAACTATACATACCCCGGTGGTCTGGACTAGGCGGAGTTGTCACCGTTTCCCAAGGCTCTGCCTGGCCCTCAGCAATCAGGAGGCGTCGCCCATGCGCATGAGCCAGGGCGAACAATTGCCTTCGCCTCCGTTGCGACCAGCGACTCTGGCTACCATCAAGATACAGTGTTCTGCTCCCGATGCCCATCAGTGCGTGACGCGGGTAGTAATCTATCCCGACCATATCTGCCAGACGCTGGGCGACAGCGAGTGAATCCCCTTGATCGCGTGTCTGCCACCATTGGGAGAGGCGTACCAGCAAGGAGGTTGGCAAAAAACCGTTCATTATCAGTGGTCTGGTAGGATCGGCTTTTCTGAAAGCTTCTACTTCTTGTTCAACAAAGGCTGCATCTAGCCGCCACGAATGCTCTACTCCAAGTGGATCAACCGCTTCGTGTTCAAGCTGCCAGGCAACGATACTTTGGCGCAGTTTATATCGCTCCACAAGTCGGGTGAGGAATGCTGTCGCCGCCTTCAACAGTGCGGGGTACGCGGATGGCTTGACACGAATATGTTCTGGGAAGGGCTGCCGCAAATGGTGCGCGGGTACAAAGAACTCAGGATAGCCAAAGGTTTTCAACGGGCCAACACACACAATAATCTGCTTTCCGGCTTGTTCGGCGGCATCCATCTGCCTATCAAGCTCGTCAGGAAGAAAGGTTCCTGGTTCGGGTTCTATCCGATTCCAGTAGGCTCCCAGGCGAATGAGTTGAAACGGATAGGCGAGCAAGGTTTGCAGCGTGGCCTGCGCGTCTAAGCCGAGCGCGGCCACCTGGAGCGGGCGAAAGCTGATGCCGAGCAACGTGGACCGACGTGGCATGATAGGCGTATGCTGCCATACATCGGTCAGAGGTTGTGCTGGCTGCTTCAATCGAAATTCGAGCGCGCGCATGGTTCGATTTCTTTCCTATACTTCTCTCTTAAGAATGCCTCACACAACCGACGGTTGGCCCCACCCCTGCCGCCTGGAAGGACGGCGCTACAACCCCGCCCCTGCTCGTGCGGCGGTTTTGTCAGGCGCTCTTAGCAGGCCACCAGATTCATCTATTAGTATAGATCAGCAGTAGCAAAGGCGTTCTCCTCACCGAAGCGAGGGCTGGAATACCCGACGAAACAGGTCCGATTGCAGCAGCATTGTGGGATCATAGCGTTGTTTGAGGTGCAAGAAGGTATCAACGGCCTGATCACCGATGCTCTGGCGATATTGGCTGGGCGTCAAAAAATGGTCTTTGGCGAGATAAAACCTCCCGCCTGCCTCAATTACAATAGCAATCATCTGCCGCAGGGTCCGTTCCAACGTCTGCGCCGTCTTATGGGTTCGTTGATAATTTAATTCGAGAGAAAACCCATCAACCTGATAACTCAGCAGAAAAGGATCGCGCCGATGCTGTTTGATGACACACCAGAGCGGCATATACCCCTGCTTTTGCGAATAGCGCAACACGCACTCAAAAATCTCTTGCGCCTGCTGACCGGGGACAAACGCCTGGAACGTCTCAACTCCCGCCGGGAACAGCGCGTGATAGCCCGCAAAGGCTGCCTGGGGCCAATAGGTGAAGGAGAGCAGGTGACGTTGCTGTTCCCTCGATTTGAGGCCACGTCGGCCCAACCAGTAATTAGCGCGGTTTGCCAGGCGTACACCTGGCAGCAGTGCTGGTCGGCCTAAACTGGCCGCAAGGCGCACCAGCGGCGTTTCGAGCCGATCAATGATGCCAGGCGTTGGAAATGAGGAGGGCGCTTCGTCGGAGCTGTCACCTAGAGTTGCACAGGTTACATATCCACGCCCGAGCTGCTGGCCTTCGGCAAATCCGTCAAGCCAGCCCTCCAGGAAATCGCTCGTCTGCTGTTCCTCGGCGAAGATCGTGAAGATCTCAGCGAGTGAGACGGAGGTGCGCCGCCGGATAGTGACCTGCCCGGAAGAGATACGCTGGAGCTGGATGGTGATCGACGTGATGATGCCCAGTAACCCTATGCTGCCAATGAACGCATGAAAAAGCTGCGTGTCGCGCTCCGGCTGCAACGTGTATACCTCTCCGCTGGCAAGCAGCACATCTATAGCGCGGATGTGTTTTCCAAAAGGGCCACACTTCCAGGCGTTCTTGCCGTTTACGTTCATAGCGGCGCAGCCGCCAATGGTGACATTCGGTGTGGATGGCGAGACGACAGGCCACCAACCATCCTTCCAGGCCACCTGTACCATCTCTCGCAAGGTCACTCCCGGTTCCACGCGCATGATTCCCCGCACGGCATCCCAGGAGAGAATCCGGCGCATGGATGTCAGATCTATAACCAATCCGCCTGTATTCAAGGCTGCATCAGTATAGCTGTGGCCCGCGCCATGTGGTATGACGGAGAAGCCGTGTGTCCGCGCGGCGGCCAGCGCCCTGGTGATGCCCGCTACATCACTTGCCTGGTAGACAGAACACGGCGAGCGTGCTGACTTGCTCCAGTTCGTGAGTTCGGCCTGCATCCCTGGAGCGCCCATCTCTTTTCGAGTCATGAAGCCTCGTTACCCCTGAAAACTTCCCTGGCGCCTGGGATGGCGAATAGAGCGCGCAATGACGATCAGCACGAGCATTGTTAGCGAACTGCTGAGGAGAAGATTATCTTCCACTACAAGCATGCGCATTCGGGGATTGGTTCCTTATGCTGCTCCAGGCGCTATCTCAATTATTCGCATTATGACATATCAAGATGACCATTCGATAGCAAGACGATGGCGGAAAGTTCATGGTGTTGTCATGCAACTCGGCTACAGCATACCTAGCGGGGATGATGAAACGTTGACATCCTCCCCCGCCTAAAGACGGGGGACTCCCAGCCTCGCGGCTAGGAACTTCCTGCTTCACGGAGACGCGCCTTGACGGGCTTGGCCCGTCCGGGTCTTACCATCTCTCCACAGGCTAATACTGCCAGCCCGGCAGCTTTAATGTTCAGCGCAGCATTGATGTCACGATCATGGGAGATGCCGCATTCCGGGCAGGTCCACTGCCGGACAGCGAGTGAAAGGGACTCTAGGATATGCCCGCAGTCGTAGCAGCGCTTAGACGAGGGATACCACTTGTCGATAGCGACCACAGACCGCCCATACCAGGCGGCTTTGTACTGCAACTGGCGTATCAATTCGCCCCAGCCGACATCAGCGATGGCCTTGGCAAGGCTGTGATTCTTCAGCAGATTCTTTACTGCCAGGCTCTCGACACACAGCACTTGGTTGTCGTGTATCAAGCGTGTCGTGAGTTTGTGCAGGAAGTCTTGCCGCCGATCTGCGATGCGGGCATGGATACGAGCTACCGAGAGCGCGGCCTTGATGCGATTCTTGGAGCCTTTCTGCTTACGAGACAGGAGACGCTGTGCTTTCGCCAACTGCTTCTCATCCTGGCTGAAGAACTGCTCATTGCCGACCTTCTCGCCAGTGGACAACGTGACGGTATCGTGCAAGCCCAGGTCAATGCCGACCATCTGCGGCGTGACATCCAACGCCTTGAAGTCCTCTTCTACCAGGAAGGAGACAAAGTAGCGCCCGGTGGTATCCTTGGTGACGGTGATGGTGCTGGGCTTGGCTCCCTTGGGCAAGGGGCGGCTCCAGCGAATAGGCAACGCTTCTTTCATGCGTGCCAGTGTCAGTTGTTCCCCATCCCAGGTAAAGGCAGACGTGGTGTACTCTGCCGATTGGCGGCCATGCTTCTTCTTGAAGTTCGGGTACTTCGCCCGCCCCTCAAAGAAGTTGCGAAAGGCTTTGTCCAGATGGCGCAAGGCTTGTTGCAAGGGGATATAGGCAACTTCAGAGAGCCACGCGGTTTCTGGTTGCTTGCGCAATTGGGTCATGGCCGCGCTGGTGTCACTGTAGTAGACGCGCTCATGCCGCTGATAGTAGGCGTCAGTACGCAGCCGCAAACCCCAGTTGTACACATAGCGCGTACAACCAAAGGTGCGCGCCAGGATATGGCGCTGCTCCTCAGTGGGATAGCAGCGATATTTGTAAGCGCGTCGGTGTTTCATATCCACAGAATACCATCTATTCTGTGGAAAGTCAACTATGTGAAAGGAGGGGGCGCTTCCTCCCACACCTAAAGGTGGTGGGTACCCGCGCCCAAAAGAGCATGGAAAGAAGTCGTCGCTCTGAAAGGAGGATTAGCTGCGCAGGGGACACATACTGCTGCTAAGCCAGCACGCGCTTTGCTAATGGTTGTTTTTGGGGCTGGTATTATTGTATAGAAAGGAATATCGGCGCAAGTACCTTCCAACGAGAGAATGGCTGAGAGCGAGCAGGGAAGACGGAATGACAGAAAGACCAACACATTAGAAGAGGTTTTATGGAAGAGAGGTCACATCCGTCTACTATCCTCTTGCTCATGGCCGAGACGGGGGCCGGTCATCGCAGTGCCGCCACTGCTCTTCGCCAGGCGATGCAGCTATTGGCCTCAGTGGACGACCAGGGAACAAACTGCTATCGCTCAGAATTGATTGACGCCTTCACAACCTGTGGGACGCTGCCTGTGCGCAAGCTGGGCATGCTCTATGCTGCTACCATTCGCTACGCCCCCTGGCTGTATGGCGCACTGTTCCACCTCACCAACCACCCCTGGAGCTTCCGGGCGCTGGAGTGGCTGCTGTACCGGCTCATCCGCTCTGGCCTGGCCCGGCTCTTCATCGAGACACGCCCTGATCTGATTGTCTCGATGCACCCCCTGATCAATCATGTCTCGCTGCGCGTGCTGGCCGCATTACAGATGCGCGTGCCGGTTGTAACCGTCATGACCGATCTGATCACGCCGCATCGTGGGTGGATTGACCCGGCTGTAGATGCCTGCATCGTGCCAACCGAATTGGCCCGTGCCTGCTGCCAACACCAGGGGCTAGCTGCGGAGCGCATTCAGGTATTAGGGTTGCCCATAGACTTGAAATTCGGTCGCCCAGGCGCTCCCAAGGCGCTGGTATGTCAGAGGCTTGGCCTCGATCCGAACATGCCCATCGTTCTGCTGGCAGGAGGTGGGGCAGGCGTAGGAAGGCTGGAGGAGTTGGCGCGTGCGCTGTGGCAGTCGGACCTGCCAATACAAGTGCTGGTCGTTACCGGAAAACATACACGGCTCCAGCGACGGCTTGAACAGCTCGCACGGCGCTTGCCAGGCCATCTTCAGCAACGGTGTCGGGTGCTGGGGTTTGTGCAGCAGATGCCTGACTTGATGCAGGCCGCCGATCTGCTGATCACCAAAGCTGGACCGAGCACGATTTGCGAGGCCACCGCGTGCAAGTTGCCACTGGTGCTGTCAGGTTGTGTTCCTGGACAAGAGGAGCGCAACATCGAGTACGCCTGTGAGCAAGGAATTGGGCTGCGGGCTGAAACCCCGGAACAGGTGATCTCGATTCTACGGGAAGCTCTTCAGCCCCATTCACCTCTGCTAGAGCAGATGCGGGCCAACATGGCTCGCCTGCAAGACCCTTGCGCGGCGCTCCATATCGCCGCGTGGCTCCTGGCGCATCTTCCGACCAGGGAAGCGCCAACGCAAACAGGATGAGTTACGAGCGCAGCAGGTGCAAATCCTTTCTGTCCCAACAGCAGCCAGAACCGCCAGTGCCCAGGAGTACGCAATGGTGTTGCCTTCTTCGCGGGAGAGCGCCAGATTCTCCTCTAGCAACACAGTCGCCTGCGCCTCGTCCCCGCTTGCCAACGCCCCTACTGCTCCGCCAGCGTGTTTGGGACACCTGGCGGCATCACCTGGGTCGTTCCGAACTCGTGCAGGAGTGGCGACAGGCGGGCGCAGAGCGTGGGATCCCATGCTTCCAGTTCCCCGATCAGACACCTGGTCGCTCCCGCGAGCGCCCGACGCAGCTCCCGCTCCTCAAGCGAGCGGACCAGTGCATCGGCGAGTGGAGTGGTCACGGCAGTGGGCAGGCGATCAAGACCGCGCCCGTGGAAGGGGTTCTCGCCCAAGCGGAGGCACGCCAGGACAAGGGTCTGATCGCGCAGATCCCTGATCCAGTATTCAGCTTGCCACAGCTTGTGGCGCTCGATGCACGCCCGAGCATGCAGCACGTGGTGCCAGCAGATCCCGATAAGATGGAAGGCGTTCGGCGGCTCTGGGGGCTGAAGCGGCTGGGTGGGGCCGAAGAGAGCGCGGAAGTGCGGACCGCGTGCGCCGAAGGACTCGGCGGGGGTCACTGCCACGTCCACTTCCAAACCGCTGGGCAGCAGGAACACGCGATAGACACTGGGACCGGAGCGCAGATCGAAGTGGGCGAGAACGCTCCATTCCTGAGAGAAGACCTGCGCCCAGTCATCCAGGACGGCCTCTGGAGGGATGCCTTCGCTGATCCCAAAGGCCACATCAATATCCGACCAGGCGTCCCCACCACCAAAGGACATGGAACCGGTGAGCGCCCCGGCAGTGACCCGTGGATCGGCCCTGGCTAGTTCGAGGACGCGCTGACGCACCTGGTCGCGCTGCCTGGCAGTGAACATAGCGGCCTCCTGTCATCTCCGACAAAACCTACCCCCTCCTGGAGCTGGTTCCTGCACCTGGTAAACCCAGGGCTATCTCTCGCTACCGATGGTGGGAGGTTGGCTGCCCCTGGGATCAGAGGCCGTAAGGATTGCGCTGCTCATGGCCTCCGCCACGATCTTATTCCTTTCCCCTACTTATTGGCAAGCTATTCGCGGCTTAGATCGTCTTTCCCTGCCTGGTTTGCAGGTCGGTAAGCAGCGTCTCAAAACCGTAGAGAAGGCTCTGTTCTAGCCCCGTGGCCTCATGGATGTAGTGTTCCAACTGCTGGAAGGCTTCTTCCACCCGCGGCCTGTGAGATGAGTGAAAGGTTTCGAGAAACGGATAATAGGCTGCGTTGAGTGCGCCATCGATGTGTTCCAACTCGTCAATGCCATATCGGAACCTGGCAATCAGGTTTTGCAGCGCGGCAAGATCAGCTAAGAAAACGTTTGACATACTCGAAATCGGCCTTTCTTTTGCATCACTCCGCAGCGTCTGCAGCCTGCTGCACGTGTTCTGCTTCTTGTAGGTAGCGGAATAATATCTGCAAAAAGGTGAGCAGGCGGTAATTATAGTTTCGCGCTCCCCGCAGGTCGGTAATCAACTGGTTGAATTCCTGCTCCAACTGCGGCTTCTGGGGCGATGTGAAGGTTTCGAGAAACTGAGAGCCTGCTGTATAGGTGTCATCCAGGAGAGGGCCGAGTCTTTCTTCGGCCTGGGATAACCTATGGATCAGCTGTTGCATCAGGGGAAGATTAGCTCCGACAAGCGTCATGTTTATGACAGCTCCTTTCTCGGTGTGGTGCGTACTGCCACCGTCCCCATTGGACGCAGGTGCAGTGGATGCGCCAGATAACGCATTTCTTGCTTCCATATCCAGGATAGAGCCGCCGCGCCTGGCAGTCTACACACACTCCCCCCACACTCCCCCCACACTCCCCCCACACTTCCCACATAGACGCTGACCTCTTGTGCTCCTGCGGCTTTTTTGCTATGCTAGGGGCCTGGAGGAAGAGGCTGCGTTCGGGAGAACGTGTGGCCGCGCATGGAAAGGGAGAACCGCATGGCGTCTACGCCCCCCCCACCCTTTGGCGCCTTGCTCAGAGCTTATCGGCAAGACGCTGGACTCAGCCAACTCCAGCTCGCGGAGGCGGCGGGGATCAGTCCCAATGCTATCAGTGCCCTCGAACGCGGGGCGCGCCTGAAGCCCTATCCCGATACCGTTGCCCGTTTACTGGCGGCGCTCACCACCAGCGGATTGGACTCCTCCAAACAAGAACGCCTGCGCGAGGCGGCGCGCATCCAACGGGAGGCAGGAGGTACGCCTGCCTCCGCTGGACCTTCCGTGCCTGCTGCTCCCCACCTATTAACCCTTCCCTACCCACGCAACCCGTTTTTTCTAGGACGAGAAGACCTCCTCGCCCGGTTACACCGCCAGTTGCACGCGGGGCAGACGATGGCGCTGGCGCAACCACCCGCGCTCAGTGGCCTGGGCGGGGTAGGCAAAACCCAGGTGGCCCTTGAGTATGCCTATCGCCACGCCCAGGACTATCAGGCGATCTTTTGGGCGCGTGCCGAGAGTCGGGATGCGCTGGTGGTCGGCTTTGTCGAGATTGCCCAGACGCTGTCCCTGCCAGAGCGAGAGGAAGGAGATCAAGCTGTCATCGTAAATGCCGTCAAGGGCTGGTTCAGCCAGCATCCCAACTGGCTCTTGATCCTGGATAATGCGGATGAGTTCGCCTTCTTACCAGAGGTTCTCCCGGCTCCGCTCCAGGGGCATCTTCTGCTCACAACACGCGCCCAGGCCCTGGGTGGACTGGCTAGCCGCCTGGAGGTCGAGCCGCTGGACCTGGACACCGGCCCGCTGTTGCTGCTGCGTCGAGCAGGGCTGCTCGCCCTCGATGCGCCCCTGGCCCAGGCTGAGCAGACCGATTGGCAAGTGGCAATCCAGCTTTCAGAGGAGCTTGGTGGATTGCCCCTGGCGCTGGACCAGGCGGGAGCTTATCTGGAGGAGACCCAGTGTGGCCTCCAGCAGTATTTGGACCTCTTCCGAAGTCATCGGATGGAGCTCCTACGGCGCCGCGGAGGCGTGCTGACCGACCATCCCGACTCCGTGGCGACTACTTGGTCGCTCTCTTTTGCTCAGGTAGAGCAGCAGAGCGCGCTGGCGGCTGATCTGCTGCGATTGTGTGCCTGGCTGCATCCCGATGCCATTCCCGAAGAGCTCTTCCTGCAAGGCGCCGCTCACCTGGGACCGCAACTTGCTGTCCTTGAGACGAACTCGCTGGTATTCAACCAGGCGCTGGCGGTCATTCAACGCTACTCGTTGGTCCGGCGCAACAGCCGCGAACACACCCTCTGGATCCACCGCCTGGTGCAGGCGGTGCTGCAGGATGCCATGACCCCAGAGGAGCGCGAGCAGTGGATCGAGCGTGGCAGCGCCGCACTCAACAGTGTCTTTCCTGACGTCAGTCATCAGTTCTGGGGACATTGGGACGCCTGTGGCCGCCTCTTGCCCCATGTCCTCACTCTGGCAAATGCCACTGCCTCGCAGACGGCCAGTCTGGAGTTGGCTCCGTTACTGACCAAAACAGCAGACTATTTGTACCAGCGCGCAGAGTACGCGGAGTCCGAGCCACTCTATCAGCGCGCCCTACAAATATACGAGCAGGCGCTGGGAAACTCTGATCCCCAGGTCGCCCTCCCCTTGAGCGGACTGGCCGAACTCTACCGCGCGCAAGGGCGCTACGCCGAGGCTGAGCCGCTCTTCAAGCGTGCGCTCCAGCTCTGGGAACAGGCAGGGAGTGGCGACTATCCCGAGATGCCCCTCGTCCTCGACAATCTGGCGATCCTCTATGCTGAGCAAGGCCATTTCCAGCAGGCTGAGCCGCTCTTCCAGCGCGCGCGCCAGCTCTGCGAGCAGCCGCCCGATGACAACAATTCCTTGCTCGCCCCGGTCCTCAACAATCTGGCAGTCCTCTATACGATGCAAGGGCGCTATGCCGAGGCCGAGCCGCTCTTGCAGCAGGCGCTGCTCCTGCAGGAGCAGATGTTCGGTCCAGAACACCCTGAAGTGGCCTACGCCCTCGACAGCCTGGCTGGCCTCTATCGCGAGCAAGGGAAGTATGCTGAAGCCGAGCCTCTCTACCAGCGCGCGCTCGAGATTCGGGAACAGGCACTGGGAAGCACTCACCCGGAGGTCGCCTTCCCCTTGAGCGGATTGGCGGACCTCTATCGCGAGCAGGGTCACTACGAGCAAGCCGAGCCGCTCTACCAGCGCGCGCTTCTCATTCGCCAGCAACAGCGCGGAGCGCATCATCTCGAAACAGCGGAAAGTCTATATGGGTATGCGCTCTTACATGAACTCCAGCGCCAGCCAGACCAGGCCCTCACCTTCTACCAGCAGGCGCTGGCGATCCAAGAACAGCACTTGGGACGAGATCATCCTCATGCCCGAGAGACCCGCACCCGCTACGCCCACCTCCTCTCCGTCCAGGGACGAGCAGAGGAAGCTGCCGCTCTGGAGGCAGCATTCACCAAGCCAGCCACGACGAGCGCCCAGGAGCCATTGTCCTCGGAGTCGCAACGTTGACGCAAGCTATCGGGTAGTCAATACTCGCCCCTCTCGGGGGAGCGCGTGCGGCCAGACGGCGCCACAATTGGAGCGCACCTCTGCCGCAGGTACATTCCGGGCGGCTTGAGGCTCCTTGCTGCTGGCGCTGGCGCGGAGCTTGGCCGAGCAGTGGTTAGACGAGCAGAAGGCGCTGTGTCTAAAGAGAGGACTTGGCGAATGAAAATTCACTCAAAAGCGCGCGCTTTTTCCTGGCTGGTGTATTGGGCTGGCGTGATAGTAGGTATCATTCCTCTGCCGCTCGCCCTGGTCGGACTGGTGAGGTTCCCCACAAGCACCGTGCTCGTGGTCCTCACGTTCATCCCTGGCTTTGCTGTCGCGGTCTACGGAGCAGAAGTCGCCTTCGCTGTGCTTTGTTTGCTCTTCAGCCGCCTGCGTACTCTGGGAAAAAGGCGTCTTGACAGGATTGCTCATCTCGACGATCGGTTGGCATCTTGCCTACATATTCTTGCCGCTCTTTTTTCTTTAGGGATAACTGACGAGGTGTTCGATGCAGCCGATCCAGAAAAGGGAGATGCCGATCTCGCCTCAACTCCAGGCAGAGTGTCTCATCACCTGCTCCACCCCAGGCCAGGCTGCTGCCAGGGGACATCAGCTTAAAATTACAGTACAATAGATCTGTCCAGATGAGTGTTCTAAACGATTTGGTGAGAGTACAGCGAGCGATTCACGTCTTGCGAGATGCGAGGAGGTGCGGTGTGCGTGATTTGCCGACAGGCACGATCACACTCCTTTTTACGGATATTGAAGGTTCGACACAACTGCTCCATCAGCTCGGTGATGGCTACGGCGAGCTGTTGGCCTCGTGCCGTGCCCTGCTGCGAAGTGCTTTCCAGGGACAGCGAGGGCACGAGGTTGATACGCAGGGGGATGCCATTTTTGCTGTCTTTGCTCGCGCCAGTGATGCGCTCTCTGCTGCTGTGGCTGCACAGCGCGCACTCGCCACCTATTCCTGGCCTCAAGGTGTGGCGGTGCGCGTACGCATGGGGCTGCATACCGGTGAACCTTCTCGCATGACCGAAGGGTATGTGGGCCTGGATGTCCACTGTGCCGCACGCATTATGAGCGCCGCTCATGGAGGGCAGGTGCTGCTCTCCCAGACGACCCGCGATCTGGTTGCGCACGACGCAGCAGAGGGGGGAAGCCTGCGTGATCTTGGGGAACATCGCCTCAAGGATTTCGAGCAAGCGATGCGTCTCTATCAGGTGGTGATTGCTGGACTGCCTGCCGATTTTCCTCCTCTCAAGACGCAGGGTGGTCATGCTGACACGCTCCCTGTGCCGCCAACTGCGCTCGTTGGGCGAGAGGATGAGGTGGCGCAGATCGAGAAGCTCTTGCGCCGCGAGGATGTGCGGCTGGTGACTTTAACAGGACCGGGTGGCACGGGCAAAAGCCGCCTGTCGCTCCAGGTGGCAGCAGGGCTTCGAGATGTGTTCATGGGAGGCGTTTTTTTTGTCTCGCTCGCTTCGATCACCGACCCCATGCTGGTCCTGCCTACCATCGCGCAGGCGCTTGGCATTCGGGATGGGGCGGGACAGACTCTAGCGGCGCGCGTGGCGGAAACGCTGCAAAGGAGGCCCGTATTGCTGCTGCTGGACAACTTTGAACAGGTGGTTGGAGCAGCAGAACAGGTGGCGGAGATCCTTGCGTTGTGCCCGCGACTCAAGGTGCTGGTGACAAGCCGGGAGGTGCTGCATGTGCGTGCGGAGCACGAGTTCGCAGTTCCACCGCTGGCGTTGCCCGATCCGGCACATCTTCCCCGGCTGGCGGCACTCGCACACTTCTCCTCTGTCGCGCTCTTTGTGCAGCGGGTGCAGGCTATCAAGCCCGAGTTCCGTTTGACGACGGCCAACGCCAGGGAGGTCGCGGAGATCTGCGTTCGTCTGGATGGGTTGCCACTGGCAATTGAGTTAGCAGCGGCACGCATGAAACTGCTGTCTCCGCAGGCTCTGCTCGCGCGCATGGGGCGACTCCTGACTTTGCTAACAGGTGGGGCGCGGGATGTGCCGACACGACAGCAGACGCTGCGCAATACCATCTCCTGGAGCTACCACCTGCTCAATGCTCAGGAACAACGACTCTTCCGCTGGCTCTCGGTGTTTGTAGGTGGCTGCACCTTCCAGGCCGCCGAAGCTGTTTGCGCCGGAACTGGCGACGAGATGGATGACATAGCCTCGCTCATTGATAAAAGTTTACTGCGATCCATCGAGCAAACGGGGGAAGACAGGGAGGAGCCACGCCTCCTGATGCTGGAAACGATCCGCGAGTATGGGCAGGAATTGCTCGCAAGCTGCGGGGAAGCACCTGATGCCCGTCAGGCCCATGCTGATCACTTTTTACTGGTGGCAGAGGAGGCCGTGCCTGCGCTGGATGGACCACTGCTCACTTCCTGGCTGGAGCGTCTGGAGCAGGAGCATGACAATTTGCGGGCGGCATTGCACTGGTTTTTGGAAGCGGGCCAGGCAGTCATGGCCTTACGCCTCTGCTCGGCGTTGGAGCGTTTCTGGGTGGTGCGCGGCTACCGCAGTGAGGGGTTGACATTCTTAGAGCGGGCACTCTTAGAAAGCGCAGGAGTGGCGCCATCTGTGCGTGCGAGGGCACTGCTTGCCGCCGCGCGACTCTCCTTCATGCAGAGCGACTATGATCGGGGCAAGACGCTGGCCCAGGAAAGCCTGGCTCTGTTTCGGGAACTGGGAGACAAACGAGGCATCGCCCTCGCGCTCAATCGGCTTGGCATTGCTGCCTGGCGAAAGGCCGATTTCCCAACCGCGCGGGTTCTGATGGAAGAAGACCTGGCCCTGTATAGAGAGCTTGGGAACCCAGATCGTATCGCCTGGTCGCTCTTTGCGCTCGGATTGCTCAACATCAAGCAGGGAGAGTACAGCAGGGCATCTGCTGCGTTTGAGGAAGGTTTGGCACTCTTCAGAAAGCTAGACAACAAGCGGGGGATAGCCGCCTCTCTAACCCAGATGGCAGCCGCGCTTTTTGTTTCTCAGGGTGATCAGGTGATGGTGTACCCTTTGCTCGCGCAAGGGCTTTCGCTTGACCGGGAAGTAGGCGACAAGGAAGGGATGGCCGTCTCTTCTCTGTTGCTCGGGTCGGTGGCACTCAAACAGGGAGATGTTGCCACGGCACGTTCGCGGATGGAAGAGGGCCTGCTCCTCTACAGAGAGTTAGGGTATCGAGAGGGGATAGCGGAAGCGCACGCTCTGTTGGGAAAAGTGGAGATTGCACGGGAAGATCTGACCCTGGCCCGCACGCTCTATGAAGAAAGCCTGACCCTGGCGAGAGAGTTGGGCCAGAGAGAGTTGATTGCCACTGGATTGGAAGGGCTGGCGCGTGTGATAGCTGCGCAAGGCGATCCTGCCCAGGCGGCGCGGCTCTGGGGAATGGCCGAAGCGCTGCGTGAAGCGCTTGGCGCACCACTGCACCCTGTTGAACGAGCCGACTATGATGTTGCTGTCGCCGCTGTTCGTGATCAGCTTGGCGAGGGGGCTTTCATCTCTACCTGGCAAGAGGGACGCCTCCTGCCAGCGGATCAGGCGCTCCCAAGAGCGGCGACACCGCAGCCATCACCTCAACAGAACCAGGAGATCGCAAGCTGAGCAGGGCTATCAGCATGCCAGCAGGGTGCAGCATTAAGCCGACGGTGCTTCTCCTTTCAAGACCAGCAGGCAAAGCCCAACCCACATCCAGTTCCAACGAACGTGCGGTAGACAGGTATGTATTCGTCCCAGGCCAGTTTCAGGTGTGTACAGGCAGCCGAGACAGTAATCCAGTTGCGAATCTCCGAACTGCCAGCATTGAGCAGGTTCTCAGGGAGAGCACGCAACTGGTCCTCGGAGCCTTTGCGCAGGGCTGCGAACAGATGGCGATCAAGCCGCTCGTCGGTGACGAAATGGCTCAAGCCGCCCGAAGCCGCGATACCCACGCGCAGGTTAGCCGGGCTGGCCTCAATCGCCCGCCGCAATGCGAGTCCGAGGTCATAGCAGCGAGATGGCGTTGGCCGGTTCGGCGGAAAATACGTATTCACCAATACCGGAACCATAGGAATCGGCTGTTCTCTCATGACCTGTGTGACGATAGCCCCATACGCATGCCCGATGCCAGCCGACTCATCGGTCATAGGGATTTCTCCTAGTCCCGCTACATCGAAGCCATACTCGATCAGGCGTTCGAGCAACCCTTTTGCGAAGGCCGGGGCGCTGGCAAACTCGTGATGGGTATCCATTGCGTAGCTTTCCACTACGGCGCGTTGGAGTTCCAGGCTCGGCGGGGCGGTAGGCGGCTGGCCTTGCCTTTGGTACGTAGCAAAGCGCGATGTCCAAAGCCCGCTTCTGATCTTGTCCCCATAGAAGATGGCGAGCGCAGGCATATTCGCGAGGGTAAACAGTTCCAACTGATCATCTCCTACGATAACGAGGACATCTAGCTTCGCTGCGGCAACATCGCTGGCAAGGCTCTCGACCGCACGTCGCACGGCAATGTGCTGCTCCTTCCAGTGTTGGGGAATGGCTTGTTGGGCATAGCGGTTTCCTGCTCGTTCGGCGAGTTCCGTATAGGTCGTCAGTTGCCCTTCGCTATCGTACAGGATCGCCAGGGTCGAATCCTGAGCTGCCCACTCTGCCCACCAGGAATCATGCAGCGTCACCATCGGACTATGGGACATGCCCATCCCGAAAACCAGTTGTGCCATCATATACTCCTTCCTGGTTGTCGCGGCATTTCTGCGGTCTGTCCTATGAGTTCCGCTTACCCTCCTCGACGACTGCCCGGAGGCCAGAGAGGTCGTAGGTAAGTGCCCCCGCTTGCAGTTGTGCGCGCAGCGCGGCTTCGTGGCGCGTACGCTCACGCGCCGCCTCCAGAATGAGGGATGCTCTGGTGGCTGGGAGAGCGACAGCCCCATCGGCATCCAGAAGCACCAGATCGCCCGGAGCAATGGTGGCGCCTCCTACCAGAACCGGCTCGTTGATCGTTCCAACGCTGGTTTTGGTTGCTCCGCGCACGCGAATCCAGCGTGCCCAGATGGGTAAGCCAAGCGTTTGCAACTCCTCCGTATCGCGGACGGCTGCGTCTACCAGGATGCCAGCTACCTGGCGCACCAGGGCTTGTCGTGCCAGCAATTCTCCGATCAATGCAACAGGTTCCGGTTCTGGCATGGTCAAGACGAGGACTTCTCCTGGCTGGACCTGATCCAGCACCGCATGCACCATTAAGTTATCTCCCTGCCCACAACGAACCGTGCGGGCTGCGCCTGCTACGCGGCTTCCGGGTAGAAGTTGCATCAGGGGAATATCAAGAAGCCCGGTGCGTCCGGCGGCTTCGTAGACGGTAGCTACTCCATGCTGGGCCAATTCGTTTCTATCGCTCTCGTTCATGCGATCCTGGCAGTGGACTCCCATCACCTGGAGAGTGATCGGGAGGAAACTGCTCCTCCTTTCGAGAACTGGCTAGAGCGTCTCTATCACCTGGGGAGTGACGCGCTGGAAAGCTTCAGCATAGAGAATATCAGTGCGCCCAGAGATGCGGCGAGCATGGTTCGCACGATACTTTGCGACCTCGGTTTGGTACTGATGCAGGTAGCTCTGCGCGGCTATGACCTCCATTGCTTGTTGCTTGAGCGAAAATACGGCGGTGATGTCAACGAAGGTGGTGGGAATGAATCCGCAGTGTTCCGGTTGGTGCGGTTCAAAGAGGAACAATTCGGCAGGTTTGATGGTGGGAAAGCCGCTGGCTACTCCTGACCCACTGGCAAGAATACTGGCGCGCTGGACGACCGCAGAGGCGACCGGGTGATCGGGATTGAACGGATCGCGCTCGGTATGAGTGATGATCACGTTTGGGGCCAGCTCACGGATAAGATTGGTGAGTCGCGCCATCGCCTGTGCATCAACCTGGAGCGGGTAATCGCCCAGATCGAAGCATTGGAACGTCGCTCCAATGACCTCGGCTGCCCGTGTGGCTTCTGCGTGGCGGATGCGTTTGACCTGTTCGATGGTTTGCCCAGGTTCTTTCCACAGGTCACCCGACTCGCCCCGCTCTCCATAGGAAAGCGCGACGACGCTCGCTTTGCCTCCACGCGCCGTCACGGTGGCGATTACCCCGGCGGCTCGCCACACAAAGTCTGCCGAGTGCGCCCCTACCACCAGCACCGTTCGACTCTGGTTCATAGGCGATGGCTCCTTTCAGTGTAGAAACTCGTCCCTCGAAGAAGTGCTCTAGAAGAGCGTGCATAGCCTGGCGAGGATACGGGATGTGCGAGAGAACTCCATGGTGGGAGTACAGCCCGCATATATACTACCATAGGGAACAGCAGGCTGCGTCTCCGGCACGCAGAAAAGCCGTGAGACCGGGATAGTATCAAAAGTGCTATATAGGCTCTATTGCACGGACAGCACCAACTCTGTTTGAGTGCACGGTAGAGGTGTGCTAAAATGGCGTCGCGCAGGAGTCTTGCTCTCCAGCCACTGCGCCTTTCGGGAGGGGATGGAAGCCAGGGATAAGCCAGCGCGTTTTGAGAAAGGAGCCATTCATGGCAGAGATTCAATTTGGCTGGGTGTTCAACGCTGGCCCTCCAGGCGGGATGCCTTCCGAACAGTTCCTCGAGATCTCCCGGCGACAGGTCGAACTGGTGGGCGAGCAAATCGACTCGCTCTGGTGCGTTGACCATGTGCAATTTGGAGAGTCGCCCGTGCTCGAAGGGTGGACGACGCTGACCTATCTCGCGGCCCAATACCCGCAGTTCCAGGTGGGGCATATGGTGCTGTGCCAGTCGTTTCGGAATCCTGCGCTGCTGGCGAAGATGGCGGCAACCCTGCACTATTTGAGTCAGGGGCGTTTCCTGCTGGGGATTGGCGCTGGCTGGCACGAGGAGGAATACCGGGCCTACAATTATCCCTTCCCCACGGCCCATGCGCGAACGGAGCAGCTTGAGGAGACGCTACAGATTGTGAAGGCGCTCTGGACCGAGAAGCAGGCCACCTTCCAGGGACACCATTATGCGGTCAGCGGCGCCTATTGTGAGCCAAAACCAGCCCCACTGCCGCCCATCGTGATCGGCGGTAAGGGACCGCGCATGCTGCGCCTGGTGGCGCGCTACGCCGATAACTGGAATATTGCCTGGGCCAAGCCAGAGGAGTATCGGCAGAGGGTGCAGGTCTTCGAGCAGGCGTGCCAGCAGGAGGGGCGCGATCCCACACAGTTGCGCCGGAGCTGGTTTGGACGCTGTACCTGTGTCTCATCCAGTGAGGAAGCGGCGCGCCTTTCGGGGGCAGGGTTGCTGGGAACGCCTGGGCAGCTAGTCGAACAGATCCAGGCCTATATCGATCTGGGGATAGATTCCTTTATGCTCGGAGTGCGGGATGTCACGGACCTTACGACTGTCGAGTTGCTGGCACAGGAAGTGTTGCCCTATTTTAAAAAGCAATCCGGCAACTGACGCGTTCCTGACAGTATCTCCGCCGCTGGCTGGGGCAAACTGGTCAGGTCCACATCGAAGCCGAGGATTTCTTGGTGTTCGCCAGAGGACGAGAGAACTCGACCAGACCTGCATGGGCAGGAGGTACGGCTCTGGCGTTGCAGGAAACCCATCCCGCGCGGCGGATCGAGAAGAGGTCAACCAACACACCAGCAAAGAAAAGGAGAAACACCATGCCAGATCGCCAGATTCCACTCGTCGTGAGCGAAGGTGTGCCCTATGCGCGCGGGCTTCATCTGGGGCGCGCGCAGGCACAGCGTGTGAACCAAACGGTCTCTGCGTATCGAGAGCTTTTCAAGGCGCGCGCCGGGCTGGACCACGCCGGAGTGCTCAACACTGCCGAACGCTTCATCCCACTCATCAGAGCGTATGCGCCGCATTTGCTGGAGGAGATGCGCGGCATTGCCGAAGGCGCAGGCCATGACCTGCGCGAGATCGTGGCTATCAACAGCCGGACAGAACTGATGTATGGTGTGCCGTTTGGCGAATGCACCTCTCTTGGCGTCACGCCTGAGGCTTCCAGCGACGGACATATGCGCCTGGCCCAAAACTGGGATTGGAAGCCACCGCTGGCGGGCGCGCTGGTGCTGTGGGCCATCCGGCGCGATGACGGGCCGGACGTGCTGACGCTGACCGAAGCCGGAATGGTCGGCAAAATCGGCGTCAATGCCAGCGGCTTTGCCATGTGTGTGAACCTGCTCACGTCCGACCTCGATACCGGCCAGGCTGCTGTGCCCATGCACATCATTTTGCGGCGCGTACTCGAAGAGGCGCATGGAGTGGATGAGGCCATTGCGCTGATTGGCGCGGCCAAACGCCAGACCTCTTGCAATCACCTGATCGCTGATCGCGGCGGGCATCTGGCCGATGTGGAGGCAACGCCGTTCGGGAGACAAGTGCTCTCGCCCACGCGCGGTGTGCTGGCTCATGCCAATCATTGCCTGGATGGAGAGCTTGCCTTGCATGATCGCTATGTTCGTGACCAGCCGGAGACACTGGCACGCTCGCAGCGTGCCACCTTGCTGGCAGAGGAGCCGCCGATTGACGAAGCCCGGTTGCGCAGCATCCTTAGCGACCATGCCACCGCGCCCAATTCTATCTGCTTGCACGTCCAGACGGATCTGCCACCCGATCAACAAGACGAGTCTATCGCTTCACTCATTTTTGATCTGACCGCTGGTACGCTTGATATTGCCGATGGGCCACCATGCCAGTACCCCTACCGGCGACTGATGCTGGGGGACCATATACGTATCGTGGATTGAAAAACCAGTTCACTACTGAGCCGCTCTCCAGGCTAAAGTTCAGGAGGTTTAGGCCGCGATCATTGCCACCTTTGCGCTGCTCTTCTCATTGATCTATCTGAGTTGCTCAGACGACCACAATAGTTCTCGATGGACGCCGCCATGCGCTCCAAAGTGTCACCTAGTTCACTGACATCGAGCTACAAACGGCTGATAATGGCCTCAGAAGGGAAAGAAAAAAGAGAAAGGGAGGCCGTCATGAGCAGACGCAGAAAACGCAAGAAAGAGCCGTTATCCCTTCACATGAGCCTGATACTTGACCTGTTTATGCTGGTGCTGCTGGTCTATCTCATCGCGGCACATTACTGGCGGCTGGCGGCCCTTCTCGGAGCATGTTTGCTCGTTGGCACTGTAACGGCTGTAGTACTGTTCCGGCGGCGCATACGGCACAAGGAGCATTGGCGAGATCGCGTAAGCACGCTCAATGACCTCATCCGGCTCACCCCAACGCAATTTGAACTGATTACCGTCGAACTTTTGCGTACCAGGGGCTATCGTCATGTACACCATACGGGCGGCGGTGGGGATTTAGCTGCTGATATCACCTGTCATACGCCTCAAGGATCCCGGGCTGTTGTCCAATGTAAGCGCTATGCTCCACATCGTCCTGTTGGCTCGCCAGAAATTCAGAAGTTTATTGGTATGATGCGTGTCCACCATCATGCCCAGGTTGGCATTTTCGTCACCACCTCCACGTATACGTATCCCGCCAGGGCGCTAGCCAAACAGCACGGCCTTATGCTCCTGGATGGCCCCTACCTGGAGGGATTAGTCAAACAGTTCCGCATCCAACAACAGCGGCAAGTGCCCGCTCCGGCCTAAAATAGAGAACGTGTTTGTATGATGCCCGCCTGATTCAACAGATGCGAGCAAGGAATCCCCGCTGGGGAGGAATTGCCACGCGAATCACTTGATTCTTTGTTCTTCATAAAAGTCTTGCGCGGCGGAGATCCATTCCGTTTAGCGAAGGTGCTCCCCTACCGAGTCTGGCAGGAGCAGGTTCAGGCGGTGCTGGATGTATCCCAGCAAGCGCCGACGCCTTTACTCACCCGTACCGGTAGGGAGGAGCGTAGGCGGTTCAGGCTATCATTCACGTCCAGGTGCAAGGGGCTGCGAGATGCCTCCCTGCCCAGCCTCTTGCACCTGTGGGCTGCCCTAGGCTCTGGAGACATACCGCCGACGTGGTCCTTCGTGTCGCCAGAAGCCGAACAACAGATGCACGACCAGCAGCGAGAGGATGGCGCCGGTGAGCGCAGTAATCAATGGAATCCCATCGATGTAGTAATCTCCCCTCCAGACGAGTGGGATGAAGGTGATGAACACCCAGATGCCGATGAGCGAGATCACAAAGGCGCCCAACAACCCGCCAGGGGTTCCACGCCAGAGCAGTCGCTCCAGCAGGACGGCGGCCACAATGGAGATGCCCAGAATCAGCAGGAGCTGAAGCAGGTCATATTGGATTGGTGGCGCATCGCCAATCTGGAGAGTCACCACCAGGAACTTGACTCCAGAACCCCCAATATTCAGACTAAAGAAAAACAAATTTGCCAGGGTCAGGGCCATCACGAACCTCCTTCCAGGAGCAGTAAATGGATTGCAGAGATGGTAGGAAGAGTGCTTCAACACAAGGAGCCAGATACCTGCTGCTAAGGAGGAAGGTTAGGCGTGCGCCTGCACTTTTTGTGGTTGCTGGTCTAGCATGACCTGCCCTCCAATAAAAAGACTCTGGAATAGACGTGAAGTCTCAGGCATGGACGTGCCCCTGCCAGAGATCCCGCTCTGTGCCGACTGACCACGGTCTATACACAGCAGAGAAGCTCCTATTGTTCCAGCTTCTTCATTCACCAGCAACTACTGGCCTGCGGCGGCGGAACCCACCTGATAGGAGTTGACGGATCAACAGGGCGACGAAAGCCCCTATCAGCGCGGCGAACAGAGGCAACCCATGAACAAGCAGATCCCCATTCCAGACGAATGGTATCAGCAGGATAAAGACGCTGATCCCCAGCAAGGCCCACAGAAACGTTCCGACGAGGTCAATGACAGTCGGCCCATGCGTCAGGAAGCCAACGAGGACCGCAGCCACCACAGAGATACCGAGTACGAGCAGGATTCCCAACAGATCCAACGAGAGCGCAGGCAAATTGCCAAACTGAATGGTCAATACCAGTACCTGTAAGTCTGATCCTCCGCCTTGCAGGCGAATAAGGAGAAAATTCGTAAGATCCCCCAAGGTCGGCTGAAGCATATCTACCTCCTCAAGAGCTGCATCACCCAGTCTTTCTGCCATCCCCAGGAAGTATAGAGACAGACCAGGAGGCAGCGATGTGATCAATAACCGAGCAGAACGTCGGGCATCAGGGGGATGAACGCTCGCCCGGAGCACCTCTATTGCTCATGCTCTTGTTCAACGCATGTGCGATGCCAAATTGCCCACCTGGAGGTATGGAGCGGTTGGAAGCTGCAATTTGCTCAAGATGCTTGCCTATATCCCAGCAGCGTTCTATACGCTGGAGATGGAACCAGGGGAAAGTTACCAACTCGAAGGAATTGTACAAGGTCGAGCTTAGGGGCTACCATACAGCACGGGCACTTCTCGCGGCGTGGACCTATGCCGTTTGCTCCTAGTAGACGGCTTTGCGCCCTGTCGGAACAGGACGTGCCAGAGCCAAAGACACGAGAGCCACCAGGCCAGATTGGTTGCCCTATAGCCCAACACCCAGAGAGAGATGGGAGTCGCCTCCACCAGGGCGAGTCCCCCTGGTACAGCTCCGGGGAAATTCGCCAGATAGAGGAACACGAGGGTGGGCGTCGCAAACCCGCTCCAGAGGATTCCCTGCTTGAGATCCATCAGCGCGAGCAGCGGTATGCTCCAGAGCAGGTATTGGGGCGAGAGACCAGGCGCCAGGCTATAGAACCCCAGGAGCGTTGCCAACCAGAGATTTTCGAGTGTCCAGGTCGCTTGGCGTAGCGCCAGCGCCACTGGCAAGCAGAGGATCATGACGCGAGTAATCGGGGGCAAGAAGAGCGCCAGGAGCAGCAGCCCCGGTGTAAGTTGGGAAGGCCAGATGGACGGCAGAGGACTATGGAGATACAGCGACCAGCCGAGCATTGGAGGGCTTTGATAGCCCAGCACGTGTGTGATCATGGCTGGCTGGAGTCCAAAGCAAACGGTGTAGACCAACACACAGGCGAGCAAGGGGGTAAGCGCCAGACCTATGATCGCTCCGCGCTGCTTCCCAGAAGCAGCGCCCAGAAGCAGCGCGGGCAGCAGCAGGACTGGATAGCCTTTGAGTGCGATGGCTCCGCCCAATGCCAGGGCTGCCCATAACCGACCCTGATCCTGTCGTGTGTTCCACAGCACCCAGGTGACCACCACGAGCGCCATCACCAATCCATCAAACTGCCCATGCCCAGCCGTAATCAGAATGGAAACAGGATTGAGCGCATAAAACAGCGCAGCTCTGCGGCCTTTGGCGCGGTAGAGCAGGGCCACGATTAACCCATCGCCCAGTATGCCGGGGAGTTTCACCAGCCAGACGAAGGGGAGACCCGTCATCGTGGTCGTCCATTGCGCCAACGCTACCAGCCAGATCCACACCGGCGGATAGGGATAGCGGTCTGTGACTGTGTAGACGTTCCGGTGCGCCAGCACACTCTGCGCCTGGATATGATAGGAGGTGATGTCAAAGTCAGCGCCAGCCGTCAGCAAGGCGACCACCACGCGGCTTCCCAATCCCAGCAATAACAGGAACCAGAGCGCCGCCTCCGGCTCATGAGCGTGTCCACACAGGGCCTTCATCCGTGTCTCACTTCCTCTCCTGGCGCTTCTTTGGCCTTCCGTCCAGTGCGGATTTGCCAAACCAGGAGTGCCAGGATGCTCATCTTGACAGTACCAGGAGCCACGATCATGTTCGCTGCTAGCCTCTCAGAACCCTCCTTCCTCGCATCAGAGCTAGCGACCTTGCTGTGCTTCTCTTATACGTTGAGGTATCTCAGCAGACCTCGCCTGGTATCGAGGATCCTTCCCACGGGTGTGCAACGAGATAGTGCATTGTCCCTCCTTTAGGGTTTCCAGGATTGTCCTCATCATAGCATAGAAGGCTGCGATTTCGAGGTCTTATTCACGATGGCACTGAAATGCGGTAAGATGGACCCCAAAGTCAAGACACTGGAGAAGGTGTCTTGAAGGTGTGTCCCCCCTGTTCTTCAACGGCTACTTCCTGTGAAATACACTTCAGCAGGAGTCTGATAGTCCAATGACTGATGTGGTCGGCGCTGGTTGTA